>NZ_JADNQW010000003.1 GCF_015709455.1 Methylosinus sp. H3A | reverse complement strand
AAGGCCTGCTCCTTGGGAGAAGCGAAGCGCAGCTCCTGCGAAAGCTGCTCGACATAGGGATGGTAAACGCCGGACGTTGTGTCGAGTAGATTGATGCCGTGAAGATTATTCGATGTCACGGACGAACTCCCATAAGCGGAAATCGAAGTCAGCGTGTTCTCGCCGATGGTCCAATTCAGTTCGTTCGAGACGGTGTAATGGCGGTCGCTGACGCTTCTGGCGCCGGCGTGATAGGGACGATAGGGATCAAAGGTGAGTATCGGCTTGCCGAGTCTGAACCAGACGTTCTGCGCATAAGTCCGAGCCGGCGTTGTTCCATTGGCGAACATTTGGAACGAATCGGCGAACGGCCCGCTCGCGTAGGAGCTGCAGTTCTTGTTTTCATTCGCCTCACCGAAGCTGAAGATGAGACGGTTGGTGACGTGCTCCCCGACATAGAGCAGTTGTCCGCGCACGCCGAAGCGATCATTATTGAGATAGCCGGCGCCGCTGACCTGGTCTCTGATCCAGCCGTCGCCCTTATCGAAATAAGCGGCGACGCGATAGGCGAGCGCATTCTCGACGATCGGCCCGGTCACATTCGCTTTTTCGATCACGCGATTATTATTGGCGAAGGAGGTTTCGATCGTCGCCTTGCGTTCGAACGACGGCGGCTGCGTGCGGATGACGATACTGCCGACGGTGGTGTTCTTCCCGCCTGCGGTTCCCTGGGGACCATGGCCGATTTCGAACGACTCGATATCGCTGAAATCGCCGTTCTGAAAGCCCGGATTCTTCCAGGACACATTGTCGAGCACGAAGCCGGTGTCGAATTCCGAGCCGGCCGGATTGCCGTTGCAGCGCGCCAGCGGGCCCAGCGTGCTGCCGACGCCGCGAATCGACGGCCGCGAGGTGACGGCGCTGCCGGTCTTGGGCTGGTAGTTCGGAACCTTCTCAGCGAAATCCTCAAGCCGATAGAGGCGTTCGCGCTCTGCCGTTTTCGGATCGACGACGACGATCGGGCGTGGAATATTGAGTACTTCAAGCCTGCGCTTCGAAAGCTCGCCGGTTCCGTTCGTCACCCTGACGTCCTCGATTTGTGCGTCTTCGGCGTGTGCCGGTGCGTTCGGGAACGGTCCGGTTAACGCGCTGCCGAGTAGCGCATAGGGCGCCAATGACGGGCAAGACAACAACCAACGCCTGAATTTCGTCAACGGAACGCCCATAGTCGCCCCCTATAAACTAGGTAGTCGATCGACTTTATCGGTAAAATACGTAGGGGACAATGCACAAAATGTCACATTTTTGCGAGAACGGCCCCGCCGAGTCGTGCGGCAGGTGTCTGCGAATAGGTTCGGGCGCGCGAGGTTCCAGTGGTGGCGAGCACGGGCGAAAGAGCAGCGGGCAGCACATGGGCCGCTTCGCCAAGATGACGCTCCCGCAAAAGCGGGAAGCTCGCCGGCAGCGCGCGGTCGGAAAGTCCGTGGGCCGATCTCGCACGCTCCTGTGGGGTGGTGGGCGTCGCCGCCAGCTTCAGGCCATAGCAATTAGCTGCGCCAGCCACTTTTTCGCCGAGTGGCGCCGGCGGCCTGTATGGGCCGTCCTCGCGAGCCTGAGACGAAGCCATCCAGAACCGATGGCGATCCCGTTCAGCCGGTTTGCGTTCGGGCATTACTTAATACTATATTCCTAGTATGGATATGTAGGCGCAATCGGTGGGGTAAAAATTATGTCTGTCGCAGGAGTCGGTTCGAACGTCAGTTAATGTCGGGGATCAGTTTACGTGTCATGTGCGTAGGGCTAGCTCTCGGGGCTGCTGCGCCTGGACCGTGCTCGCGGAGGAGCCAGTCGCCGACGTCGTCGTGGAGCGGCGACGGACCTTCCCGGCGAATTATCAAAGCGCAAGGTCGAGGTTCTAAATCCCGCGACCCGATCGTCGTCATCGACCCGAAGACCGCGGAACGCGAACAGCTCTTCAGGCTGAGCGATTTCGCCCAAAAGCTTCCGAGTTATAATCCGGGTCTCGGCAATCCCGAACGTCGCGCCGCCATCCGCGGCGTCGCCAAAGGCGCTGGGAGCCGGCGACGGCTCCGAATTCGACACCGGCTTCATGGTCGACAATGTGTTTCTGAAACATGTCGGGTTCCAATGGGCGAACTTTCATCGACACCGAATCGATCGAGGTCGCGCTCGGTCCACAGGGACGGCAGGCGGCAAGAACACGGCGGTCGGCTCCATCGTGATCCGCACGCAGCTTCCGTCGTTCCAGCGCAAGGAGGTCTTCGAGACCCAGTTCGGCAACCATCTACATCTCCTGCAGCAGTTCAACGCCGACCGGGCCGATCATCGAGGATAAGCTCGCCTATCGCGTCGCCGCTTATTACGACAAGGGCGACGGCTATTCTTCGACCAGAATTCGGGCGCGAGCATGCCGGGCGACAATCGCTGGGGGTGCGCGGCCAGCTCTACTATGTCGGAGACAATTTCACCGACCGTCTGATCTTCAACTATTCCGCTCGCACGAATACAACAACAGCGCCAGCGGCCGATCGCCGACACGACGCAGATCTCGCCAATGGCACGCGGCCGAACCGACCTATGCGCAGCGTCTGGCGACTCGGCTCGGCCGTCCGCTCTTCACACTCGATCCCTACAAGCCGCTCAACACGGCTCGGCACGCTCGACGAGCGCCAGCATCTCGTCTCCAACGAGCTGAACGTCGAGATCGGCCGAGAACACCTTCACCTCGATCACCGCCTTCGGTAAGTTCCGCCTGCTGCCGCGCAACTCCGGCGGCAATAATCTGACCGAGATCACCAACACCGCGTCGAACACTTATGTCGAGCAGTTCTCGCAGGAGTTCAGGCTCTCCTCCCCAAGGACCAGCCATTGGAGTGGAAGGCAAGCCTGTTCGCCTTCTACGAATATGTCTGGAACCGATCCTACACCAATTTCGGCTCCGACGCGGCGCGTTGGTTCGGCAGTCGCGCCGACGGACGGTCACTCCGGTCGCGCATTCCTACGCGACATGACGAACAATCGCGATGGCAAGGCGCGGGATCTGCAGTTTGCCGCCTATGGCAACGCCACCTATCATGTCGACGAGCAGTTCAGCCTGTCCATCGGGACTCCGTGACAGCTGGGAGGTGCGCTCCGGCTCCAATTTCAGCTGGAACACGATCGTGCCCCGGCAATGGAACGCTCGCCGAGCAGGTCGCGGCGATCGTCGCCGGTGGCGGCCAGCGCTTCTACGACACTGGTGGACAGAAGGCGACGCTCAACGCGCTCACCGGCATTTTCAATCCACAATACAAGGTGAACCAGAATGTGACCGTCTACGGTCTCGTCGGGCGCGGCGAGAAGGCGGGCGCCGTCAACACCGGCGCGCAGGCCATTTTCGTCGGCAACGCGTTCCAGAATTCCAGCCGGTGATCACCAAGCCGAGACCTCCTGGGACTACGAGATCGGAATCAAGACGAACTGGTTCGACGAGACCCTGATCCTCAACGCGAATCTCTACTGGAACGACTCTACAACTTCCAGACCAATTTCGTGACACGTCGGTCGTCGACGCCGCTGGCGTGCCGACGCGCCAGACATATCTCGGCACCGCCAAGCATGCTCGTCTGCGCGGTTCGAGTTCGACGGCCGATGGAACGCCTTCGAGGGCTTCTGGTTGAATTTCGCCGGCGCGATCACCGATCCGCGCTGGATCGACTTCGACGAAGCGCCGCTCGACGCCGCTTGGACCTGGAGCGGAGGAACCGTGAAGGCCCGCTCCAGGTCTCGAGATCGCACTCGCGATTCAACACGGTGCCGACCTTCGCCTTCAATATTGGCTTCAACTATGAGCGTCCGCTCGGCGCGATATTCGACGGCCTCGGCGATTGGGCGAATCGTCCCGTCACCGGATTCGTCTACGCGAACGTCGCCTGGCAGGACAAGCAGGAACTGACCGATCCGACGGCGGTCATCCATTATTGGCAGGACGCCTACGCATTGACCAATCTCGGCTTCGGCATCCGTACCGACGACGATCGCTTCAGCCTGAACGTCTGGGCCAAGAACATCGCCGACGTCCGGCCGGCGACGTCCTTCAGCCCCGGCACGGCCACCGCCCGACGACGATCGGCTTGCCGGACACGGTCCGCACCATCGGCGGGACGCTGCGCGTGAAATTCTTCTGAGTGGAGTGGCAGATGCGCTGCGAAGTTCCGCTAAAAAGTTCAACGTAACACTACTGTTGCGTATTTAGCCGACTTCTGGCGCTCTGAGCCGCCATGATTCGTCATAGGGGCACGGGATGTCGAGAGCTTCGATCGAGACGGCACTGGAGTGCGGGCGTCGTCGCGGCAGGATGTGAAGGGGCGGACGCGACCGCTGTTCACCCAAGAGCGGGTAGCGAGGTCGGCGGAGCATTTTCTCGACAGCCTACTCGGCGAGGAGCGGCGCGAGTCGGAATGGATGCACGCCGAATTGGCGGACAATCCGTGCCCGTGGCGACCGCAGGCGATTTTGGGCCGCGGACGCTGGGACGCAGACCCGTTGCGCGACATCGAGCGCGATTACGCGCTCGAGAGCTGCCGATGACAACGCGGTTCTCGTCATCGACGAGACGGGGGTACTTGAACCGGAGCAAGGCGTCCTGCGGCGTCGGTGAAGGTCAGTCAGCTTTGTACCCATATTGTGTTGCCGAGCAGACCGGGGTTTTTCTGGGACGCGTCCAGCTGATGCCGACGATCGAAACAGTCGGCGGTGAGCCCCGATCAGTAGAGCTTCACTCGAAACGCGCCGCCGAAGGTCGCCGGCCAGCGAGTGAGGCCGACCCTCGCCGGGTTGCCGCCGATTCCGAGATCCCAGGTGCTGAAAGGCCTCTCGTCGCCGATGTTCTTGGGCCAGAAGGTGAGGCTGTATTTGTCGTCATCCGTGCGGATGCCGGCGCCGACATTCACGATCGCGTAGCTCCTCTGCCAATATTGCCGAATGGACCAGGGATTGGTCAGTTGCGTCTTGTCCTGCCAGTTGACGTTGAAATAGCCGAATGCCGTGAGCGGCTCCGAGGTCCAGTCGTCGAGGCTGCCGAAGCCGCCGAGACCGGCGAAAATGGCACCGAGCGGATGCTCGTAGTTCGCGCCGATGTTGAATGTCCATATCCGATATTTGCATGCCACATCGGCGACACGGGCTCCAGGCGCGAGACTCTCTCGCACGATCCGGCCCTTCAGCTCCTTCGACCACAGCCGATTGCCCGAACGTGAACGGCGGAAATCCACACGTCCGACAAATCCCGCGCCCAAAGCCGTTTCGACTGTCGCATTCTCGTTCATCTTCGGATCCCTCCAGAGACATGGCTGTCCCTCAGAAGAATCTCACATCCGAAAATCCGCCAGAACCCAAAAAATCAATGGGGCAACAACGGCGCTTACGTGGAACGCCTGCCTTCGGTCGCTGCTCCCATGGCGCGCCGCACTGTCCGGGTCGCAGAGATCGTTCGGCTGTTCGGACACGCCGCAGGAGGTCTGACGAGCGAAAGATTGCTGGCGCGGCTCGCCATGCCGATCAGCGACAACGCGATCCTGCGTCAGCTGAAACGCCATGTTCGCGAGTCCGAGCGCATGCGCCCCGGTCGTGACGCCGTTACACCTTGGACGGAGCGCGGCGTCGATCGAACTCGGCTAATCTTTGGTGGGGCAGCGTCCGCGTTTCTTTCGAGCCGGTTCAATACATCGAACCCGGCCCACGCTCCTCGCTATTGGGACGCGAGCAAAGGCGGCTGCAACCCGTGGACCATGGCGACTTCACCATGAGCAAGAAACGAACACCAAGCGCTCGAGACCGCACACGGACCGCTCTTCCTGTGCGACGGAGCCCCCACGACTCAAATTGAGATTCCCGATGCGAGCGGCATCCACCCGCTCGTAGGTGACGCCGCTCGGAGGGACGACCTTTTGCGAAGGAATCCCAGTCATATCTGGAGCTGCGATGCTGACCTTCAGTATTTCGCGACGAGGGCGGGCGTTGGCCCGGAGTCGAATTTGTAGGTCAAACCCGCCGTGACTTCGAACTCGCTAAGATAGATATTGATGGTGCGAAACGGATTGGGGCCGGCGGGCGTGACCTCGATGCCGGAGACAGAGTGCCTGGGCGAGACGACAGCGGCGAGATCGATCGTCGAATTCGGCGTGACGCGATAGCTGAGGCCGCCGCTGATGTGGTCGGTCACGACGCCTGGCGCGAGAATATTGATCGTCACGTCGCGCGACTCGATCGGATTATTGTTGTGCGAGTAGCCAACGCGGAAGGTCCAGTCGGCAGTCGCCCGCCATTCGGCGCCCAATTTGATCGCGTCGACGTCGCTCCAACCAAAGCCCGGTCCATTCGCCAAACCGAAGAGATATGGCAGTTGCGATGAATTGCCGACCGAGGCGACGTGCGAGTAGAAAATATGCCTCCAGTCGGCGAGCAAGGTGACGGTCGGCAGAACGTCGAAGGCGACGCCGGCCGTGACGGTGGCGGGAATGTCAAAGCCGCCGCCCTCCGCGAACAAGCCCGAGTATTTGTATAATTTCGTCGTCCAAATCGGCGTCGAAGCAGCGACGCCGACACGCAATTGATTGGTGACATTCCATTGCGCGCCGGCGCGCACGCCCGCGCCGACCGACCAGTTATAGCTGTGGTCGGAGAGATTGCTGCGATCGACCGAGAACGGCCCAAATCCCGAAAGACCGCGCGCTTTGAAGATCTGGATGGCGAGTATAGGCGCGACGCCGATCGAAACGCTTCCGAACCGTTGAGCGTAGCCCGCGGAGAGGAAGGCCTGGTTCAGGTCGACGCCGGCGTTCTCTCCACAAAAGACGCCGGGCCTGGGGCAGGCGAACGGGTTGGGAAAGAACTGGCTGGCGTAATTCTTCGAATAGGTCGTGTTCATGCCGCCATTGCCGTAGGCGGCGACGCCCCAGGCCGAAGTTTGGTCGATCGGCTGGCTGTAGCCGAAATTCGGGATCGGAAACAGGCCGCGCCCGCTTCGGACGTCGCCCTGCGCCACGAATCCAGGACCAGAGGTGGTGTAGCCCCGGTCCGGCGAGAAAGCCGTGAGCCCACCCGTGAATTGTTGACCGACATCCACGAGACCGGCGGGATTAATCGACAATGCGAGCGGGTCGCGGGAGTCGGCGACGCCCGCGCCGGCAAGACCTTTTTCGCGCGTCCCGTAGCCCTCGAGAAAATAGCCCTCGGTCGCTCGAGCGATTGGGGGGTTGACGATCAAACCACCGGCCAATGCCGTAGCTGCAGTGACTCTGCGCAATTGCAAGCGGTCCATCATTCCCCCAAATCAGTCGCAGCATATCAACCGTTGATATAGCCTCTCGTGTCTAGCGATAAGATAGACTATTGTGGCCGTCAACATTATCAACGCGCGGCAGCGCGACAACGACCCTTTCCTTTACCGTCCTGCGGTGCATTTTCGGCGTCGTCGGCCCGGCCGCGGGTCCTCGCGAGGCCCAGAGAGATACGATGCAGATCAAGGTTGCGGTGCAATTTTGGCCGATCGCTACGCGATGGGGTCCGGCAGTTCGTTAGGATCAGGCAGCGAGCACTGCACTCCAGATTTCGGGCGCAGTTGTCCCGGCGGCTCTTAATCTGCTCAGCGCGAATTGCCCCTTCCTGATGCGATGCATGAGTTCGACGCCGGCGATCGTGATCGCCGCATGTCGGAATCGCTTGAACCCGAGCATCGGCCCCAAACGAAGCTTGATAGATCGGTGATCCTGTTCAATCAGATTATTCAGGTATTTCGAAGATCGAATGCGAGTCCGTGCGCCGCCTCGATGCTGTGCGAGAAGCTCGCGCGCCGCCCGATGTGACGCCTGATATCCGTCGAGCGTGATTTTGCCCGGCGGCCGTCCGTGGCTCGCGAACGCACGACGGAAAAACGCTTTGGCGGCGGCGACATCTCGCTTCGCGCGCAGCAAAAACTCCACTGTTTTTCCTGCCTTGTCCACGGCGCGGTAGAGATAGACCCACCGCCCCTTGATTTTGACGTAGGTCTCATCGACGCGCCACGATCCGCCGACTTGGCGCGAGAATCGGTTCCACCGCTTTTCGAACTCCGGAACGTAGCGCTGAACCCAGCGCATGATGGTCGTGTGAGCCAAAGATAAGCCGCGTTCGGCCATCATTTCCACGAGATCGCGAAAGCTGAGCTTGTATCGCAGATACCAGCGCACGCAGAGAACGATGATCTCGCGGTCGAAATGGCGGCCTTTGAAAAGTTCGTCCGCACTCAGCATCACCCATTACCCCAGCGTCCGGTTCCGCCCTCACGGATTATGCCCCGCTCACGCCGTTTGCACCAGAACCGCTGTTTGCGCTCAAAATTTTGCGTTGATTGTTACATAAGCGGAGCGCGGCGCGCCCGGCATGATGTTGTTGTTGTTGTGCGCAGCAGCGTAGTAGGTCGCCCCGAGAATGTTCTCGATATTGACCTGCGCGCTCATTTCCTCGCCGAGGCCGAAGAAATCCTTTCCGGGGTTGAAGAATACCGCGCCGTCGACGCGCGTGTAGCCGGGAACGATCACGGAATTGTCGATTGCCGCGTAGAAACGCGCATTATGCACGACGCCTGCGCCGACACCGAACATCGGCGTGATGTCATATCGGTTCCAGAAGGAGAAGGTGTCCCTCGGCACGGAGGGAACGACCCTGCCGACCGCGCCCGCGTTCTCGGCGCTCATGATCGCGGCGGCTTGATGGGCGTAGCCGAGCGAGACCTGCCACTCGTCGGTGACCTTGCCGACCAGCCCGACTTCGCCGCCCCTCGTCCGCGTGTCGCCGATGATATTGGCGATCGGTCCGACAGTCAGCTGCTGATTGGTGCGATCGAGCTGATACAACGCGCCGGTGAAATAGAGGAGCGGCAAGATCTGCGCCTTGAAGCCGATCTCGAAATTTTCGAAGCGCTGCGGCGCGAGCGACGCTGTGGTGACGTTCAGGACATTGAACTGATCGCCTGCGCTGGGCAGGAAGGAGCGCGACCAACTCCCGTAGAGCGACAACTCCTCGAGAGGCTTCACCACGACGCCAACGCGCGGCGACCATCGATTGTCGGCGCGTTTCAACTGCTGACCGGTGAGCGCATCGGCGAATGCGAGATCGAAGCTGTCGAATCTCACGCCGGCGACGACATTGACATAGCGGGTGATTTCGATCTGGTCCTGAACATAGCCGGCCGCTAAATCGAGATCGGTGTGGCGTCTGCGGTTGGGATTGGTGAAGGAAACCTGATTATAGACGGTCGGAGACCAGAAGGGCGTGGTGACGCGCTGGGGACCCACCAGCGGGTCGTTCCAGCGCGAGAGATCACGCCAATCGTCGCTCCTCTGATTTCCGAATTCGGCGCCGAACAAAAGCGTATGCCGGATGTCTGGAGAGAGCGAGAATTTATAGGTGAAGTCGGTCTGGTTGAAGATGCTCTGCCGCGGATTCGAGGCGACATATCCGTCGATGCGGACCAGCCCCGTCGCGAGATTCACCGGCTGATCGGGAAATGTGTTCTGATAGCGCTTCTGATAATCCGCATAGACGGTTTGGTTATGAATCTCGAGGCCGAAGTCCGTCTTATGGTCGACGACCAGCGACGCGCGGTTGAGATCGACCTTGGAATAGCTGACACCCGGATTGCCGAAGAAGGAATCGATCGGCACGGAGGCCGGATAGGCCGGAACGACAGGCAGGCCGCCGACCGAGACGCCGCCGATCGAGGGAATGCCTCTGTCGGCCGTGCGGTGATCCCGGAAATGCTCGTAGTTCAGCGTCAAATATGTGTTCTCCTCCGGACGCCATGTCAGCGTCGGATTGACGCCATATCGCTCGAGATCGAAAAAGTCGCGGAAGCCGTAGGACTGCTCATAGAGCGCGTTGAGACGCAATGCGACCGTGTCTGAGACTGCCTGTCCGAGATCGACGGTCGCGCGCTTGCGGCCCCAGCTTCCGGTACTAAAGCCGAGTTCACGAATGGTTTGGCCGTCGGCCTTCTTTGTCACGCGATTGACGACGCCGCCGCCGCCGCCTCGGCCGAAGATCATGGCGCTCGGCCCCTTCAGCACCTCCACCGAGGAGATATTGTAGAGATCACGATAATATTGCGCGTCGTCGCGTACGCCGTCGGTATAGAAATCGGCGGTCGTGTCCTGGCCGCGGATGGTGATCTGATCGCGATTGCCCTCGCCCTGCGCAACCGTCACGCCCGGGACATAGGTCAGCGCCTGGCCGAGACTCACGCTGCCGCGATCCTGCATCTGCTGCTTGGTGAGGATCGTGACCGATTGAGGAATGTCCATGATGGAGGTGGTGGTCTTGGTCGCCGAGGACGTGCCGGCCGCGACATAGCCTTGGACGCCGATCGGGCCGCGCCCGAAAACGACACCGCTCGCCGTGGTGGAGTCCCGGAATGTCTTCTCGACACGCGGCGCGACGGCGATCGGCTGGGCCGGCGCGCGCGGCGCTTGCGCGGCCCGGCGAACAGCGCGCGCTCGGACGCTCGCATGGGAAACGGGCCGAGGTGCAGGCCGAGCCTTTTCCTGCGGCGCATCGACTCTCACTTCCGGAAGGAGCGTCGTCGCTACCGGCTCGGCCCGAGCGCCGCCTGCCAGAGCCAGAGCCGCCGCCGAACTCAGGAGAGCCCTGCGAGCCGAGCCAATATTGCCGCGAAGCGATCGTCTGCCACGACGAATTTCGTTCCCGGTCGACGCATCGACTCCGCTCATCTTCCCACTCCGCAGTCGATCCTTTCAGCCACGAACGGCAAAGGACACGTTTGCTGCGTAATTTTACGGATGAACGTCGTCAATCGATCGGCGACACAGTTGAGAAATGTTGTAACAAAATAGAAACAATTTTTCTCACTTGTTGCAAGAAAAGCACAGCGCAGGGGCTCGGATAGCGCAATTTTTCGCCGGCGACTGTCACCTTATGGATGAGTGGAAGCGCACGACCTCATAGGGAGCGGACATGGGCCAGCTCTGTTCTCCGGCATCGGGGCCTCGCCGAGCCGGCCAGTGATGTTCGTCTCCGTCTTCACCGCGCTCGCCATCGCCGGATTTCCGCTCTCGGGCGGCGCCTTGGCGAAGCTCGCCATAAAGGGCTCGCTCGGCGAAGGAATTGTCGCATGGCTCGTGACGCTGTCGGCGGTCGGAACGGCTATGCTGATGCTGCGCTTTCTCAGGGCGCTCGGCCGGTTGCCCGCGCGCACGCCGAGCGAAGGCCGCGCCTTCGGCCTGCTCGCGCCCTGGCTCGCCATGGCGGGCGCGGCGCTCGCTCTCTCGCGGCTGCTGTTTCCGATGCTCTCCGGTCATTCCTGGTCCTATGCGGCCTCGCCCGCCAATCACTTGTCCGCGCTGTGGCCTGTCCTTCTCGTGCCATTACTGCTGATGATCCTTCGGATCGATCGTAAGCGTGATCTGACGATCGCGTGTCGCTATGCGGCGACGGCTTGGGACGTTTCCGGCCGCCATTTCCACGGAAGGAGGTCGTCGAACCGGTTGATCGGGTGATCGGCGATGCGAGCGATGACGTCGGCGAGCCAGGCTTTGGATCGATGTCGTTGAAGCGCGCGGTTTCGATCAGCGTATACATGATCGCCGTTCTTCGCCCGCCTTCGTCGGAGCCGGCGAACAGATAGTTTTTTCTGGCGCGTTCGGCGGCGTTGTTCGTCGTCTCCAGTCGCCCGTCATCCACGTAGCGGGTCAAGGCCGTCCAGCGCGAGGTCGCATATTGGAAAGCGACAGGGATTTGGGCGCGGCCACGCTGCCGGACGACCAGGCCCAATCCGACGGCGCGCCGGCGTCTGGCCAGCTCGCCCAGCGTGCGTCCGAGAAGGCCGCGTTGAAGGTGATCCACAATCTCTCTATCGGGCTCCAGCGCCCGTCGAGCTCGGTGCCGCGAATGCGCGCATGTTCGGCGTTGCCGAGCGTCGTGAGGCCGAGAGGCGTGCCGTCCTGGTCTCGAGAATCGCCGTCCACCACATTCGTCTGGAAATTGTAGAAATCGTTCACGTAGAACGTCGCGTTGAAGTGCAAATGGTTGTCCAGCCAGTTCGACTTGAAGCCGATTTGATAATCCCAGGAGGTTTCGGGCTTTTTGTGAGATGCGCCCTTCCTCCGCGGCGCAGAACTGTTCAACGCTCTTCACAGTCGACGGTGAGAGAGTGTGACGGCAGGGTGGTTCGCGCCGCTCCACGGCGCCTGGGCGATGTCGGCGACGCCGTTCGCACTTACGATGCCGAGCGCTTGGAAATTCTGACGCTCCACGACGCCTGGAATGACGCGGAGGCGACTGGCGTCCTCGGCGAGCGTCACGTCGCGAACCCGGCGGCTCTCATTCTCGTATCGCATAATGTCCCTGCGGCGGAAACAGCCCCTTAACCATGATGATGCTCTCCGGAGGAGGCCAAAGCATTGTGCCTATTGCCGGCATCGCTGACGCAACACATCTCCGCACGAGCGCTTCATTCGACGGGATTTGGAACGCTTCGATGCGCTCTGATTCTCTGGGATGTTGAACACGACATGCTTCCTCTGGCGCCGACGCTGTTCTCGTTCTCCGCGTTCGTGCTCTTGCTGTTGAGCACGCTCATGTATCTCATCTGGCGTAGAGATAGGGAGCCTGAGGAACTTTTTTGGTCCGCTGCGTTCTCCATGGCTGGTAGCGCGTTTGTGTGCTTTGCATTTCGAAACGTGAACGAAACAGTCTCTATTGTCGCCGGAAACGCTCTGGCGTTGTGGGCGTGTGGACTTGTCTGGACAGGAGCCGTGATTTTCAAAGGGAAAGCCGTTCATCCCCTTCTGTCTTTCGCTGGCGGCCTGATGTGGTTGGCGGGATTCTGGAGCGCCGGCATTCATCTGCGGATCGTGGCGTTCGCGATTGTCGCCGCGATCTACGAAACCCTGACAACTTATGAACTTTTTTCCTACAATCGAGCGAAAGACAAGCCGCTGCTGATGTCGAAGGTGGCGGGCTGGATCGTCGGCATCCATTCTGGGGTGGATATTATCGTGGCGATATCCGGCTCATTCGTCGAAGTCGATCCCGGTAGCCCGTTCACTGACAGTTGGGTTCTCCAATACCGTTGGTTGGAACTGTCGAGCTACTTGGCGATCCTCGGGTTCGTCCTCATAGCTCTTTCGAAAGAACGGATCGCGATCCGCCAGGAGAGCGCGGCGATGATCGACGCACTCACCGGCCTGGCGAACCGCCGCGCCTTCGATCTGGCAATCGAAAGAGCGGAGAGATCGGCGACAGGTAAAGATACGACTGCGCTGCTCGTTTTCGACCTCGACAATTTCAAGGTGATCAACGATCGCTTCGGACACCCGGAAGGAGACCGCGTGTTGGCGGCGTTCGGCGCGACAGCGGCACGCAACATTCGGTCGGGCGACGTGCTGGCGAGGATCGGTGGAGAGGAATTCGTTATTTTGATGTGTTCGGTTGACCGTGGGACTGCGCTCTCCGTAGCGGAAAGGATTCGCTCGGCCTTTGTCGAGGAGGCGTCGATTCTGGTCGATGGACTTGCTACCGTGAGCGTCGGTGTAGCGATCATGGCGAACCGGACGCCAGATTTCTGGAAGATGACGCGAGCGGCAGACAGAGCGCTGTATGACGCCAAGGCCGCAGGGCGGAACCGGGTCGTTCTTGCTGGACAATAGCGAACGACCAAAACATCACCGCAACTCGCGTTTCGGCCTTTGAAAGGGTCATCCTCACTTTCCATGCCGCCGACTTGCTGTGGCGGCTGGACTCTGGCTATCCAGCGAGATGAAAACCAAATGACCTCCGGCAGTCCCGGGGCGGTTCAATATCCGGAGCCTCCTGGATTTGCCAGTCCAAGGATCAGTTGTCACTGTAAAGCTTCATACGAGTCGGTGGCGCTGCCTGAACGACGAGTGTGAGCGCCAAACATTCTCAGAGCAGCTCTCCGATATTGCGAGGCCTTACGCGCGTCAAACCGAGAGGGTCGCCAAGCTCATCCGGTTGTTCGGACACGGCGTGGGCGGCCGGCCGTCCGAACGGTTGATGAAGCGCCTCGGCCTTCCGACGAGCGACGACACGATCCTGAGGCATTTGAAGCACAACGTCGTCCGCGGGGCCGGAGGAAAAGTGCGCGTGCTCGGCGTAGACGAGTGGAGCTGGCTCAAGGGCGTGAACTACGGAACGATCATGGTGGATCTCGAACGGCGCGAAGTCGTCGACGTGCTTCCTGATCGCTCGGCCGCGTCGACAGCAGTGTGGCTCGGTCAGCACGCCGAGGTCGAGATCAGTCGCGATCGTTGCGGCCTTCATGCGCAGGGCGCGAGGGAGGGCGCGCCACAGGCGCGGCAAGTGGCCGATCGCTTCCATCTGTTACAAAATTTGAGGGAGACGATCGAGAAGCAAATGAGTCGTGCCGATAGAGGGATGGCTTGTCCAGCCTTGTCGCCAGCCGCAGAAGAGCATGATGGCGCGCGCTCACGCTTGACGAAGAGGCGACAGGAGATGGCGGAGCATCGGCGCCTTACGAGGCAAGCGCATCATCGCTCGAGACAAGCGATCTTCGATCGCGTTCAAATCCTGAAAAATGCGCGAGCGACGGTACGAGATATCGCCAGAGATTTGGGCGTTGGCTGGCGCTGCAAAAAAATGGATACTCGCGACGACCGCGCCTGTCCGAATAGAACGAATGCCCACATTGACATCGGCGAAATATTTTCGCGAATACCTTCTGAAACGTTGGTCGGACGGTTGCACCCGGGGCCGTCGATTGTTCGAGGAAATCAAATCGCGAGGATATTTGGGCAGCTATTCGAATATGCAGCGGGCTCTCGCACAATGGGGGCTCGCGAAACATTCCGCACCGACGTCATCTTCTGTACTCGCGCCAGAGCGCGCGAAAGCGGCTCCGACGATGCCAACGCGTGTCCATGCCGACACGCCAGCGGCGCCTCGCGCTATTGATCCAGAGACGGGGTGGCTGATCTCACCGATTGTCGCCGCAGCACTTTGTATGAAACCGCGCGGTCAGCTGACGCCGGCCCAGGCGGCGAAGGTCGCGGCTCTGAAAGACGCTTCTCCGGACTTTGTCATAATGCGCAGCCTCGCCATGCGCTTTCGCGGCATTCTTCGTAGCAAGAACGCGAAGCGGCTCGAAACGTGGCTGAACGACGCGAACCGCTCCAGCCTATTCGCAATCCAGCGATTCGTCCGCACGTTGCGCCGCGACATCGAAGCCGTCAGGAATGGAGTGACGGAAACATGGAGCAACGGACAAACAGAGGGGCAGATCAATCGCCTGAAAACGCTGAAGCGCTCGATGTATGGTCGCGCAGGCGCCGAACTGCTGCGCGCACGCATGTTGCCGGTTTCGTCGATCGCCGAGCACGGAAAGTGAGGATGACCCGGTAAAGAGCAGAGTTCCAGTCATTCACGATCCGGCTCATCCTTCTACGCTGCAGCGGGCGCTGTTGCGGAGTCTAAGCAATATTCGGCTAGAGGAAAGAGCTCCCGCGCCATTGGTGATCGATGCTCGGATGTTCGGATCTGTGCGTTGTTGCATGAAAATCGCTCGGCGGCCATCTCCTCGACCTCGACGATGCGGCCTCAAACGGTCCGACGCTCGAAACTGCGCCCGCGGGGGGAATATCGATATTCGGCGCCTACATAATGTGAAACTAAGCGAGGGGGCCCGCGCGGGATCTAGCCGATGCTACGGCGGGCGCGTGGGCGGGAGATATCGCACTTGGATACCAAGGAACGGTCGGAGACCGCGTTCGGCTCCAGCCTTTCGTCGAGGCTGAATCGGCGACTGGACGCGCTCATGGAGTTGCTCGCGTCCCTTTACGCCGCTCCAGCATCTAGGCGGTCACTCATCGGCTTTGTGGCGGCGATTTGCGGGGCGTTCTGGCGCTACACAGCAACGGACGTGCTGGGCGAACGCGTCCTTTACGTGACATTCTATCCGGTAGTGACCGTAGCGGCGCTTTTCGGCGGACTGATCTCCGGTTCTTCGGCGACCATCGCAGCGGCCCTGATGGCGCATTTATGGTTCGGCCCTCTTTCCGCCCCGGGCGACTGGCTGGCCTTGGGGATGTTCTTGACGAGTTGCGGAATGATCTCCTGCGCCGCCGAAATGCTGCGCCGCACATGGAAAAGAATGTCGGAGGCCGAGCTTCGGCAATCCCACGCGGAGCGGCGATATCTGATGCGCCAAGAGCGTCTGACCGCTATGGGCGGCATGGCGGCCGCGCTCGCTCACGAGCTCAATCAACCGCTCGCCGCCACGGCGATTTACCTCAAGACGGCGCAACGGCTGGCGAGACTGCCGGAGAACCGGCGTTCCGCGTCGATCGAGGACACGCTGGATCTGGCCGCCGAACAGGTCATGCGCGCGGGGCAGATTATGAGCCACATGCGACAATTCGTGGATTTCGGAGAGTCCGACAAGACGATCTGCGGCTTGAACAGACTGGTCGACGAGGCGCTCGACCTCACGTCAGAGGCGCTAAAGGAGGCCAACGTCGACGTAACTCTCGTGCTCGGCGCCGAGAAGGACGCCGTGCTCGCGGATTGTGTTCAGATAAAGCAAGTTCTGATCAATCTGATACGGAACGCGCGCGAAGCCATGAACGATTCTGCGAGGCGAGAGCTGACCATCGCCACCTCGAACGAAAAACCGAACATGATCAGAGTCGATATCGCCGATACCGGCCGGGGTCTGTCGAAGACCATGCAAGGGAAGCTTTTTGAGCCTTTCGCCACGACCAAGGCGAGCGGAATGGGCATCGGCCTGTCGGTTTCTCGCTCGATCGTCGAAGCGCATTACGGAAGAATATGGGGCAAGGAGAAGAGCGACGGTGGAGCGGTCTTCAGCTTCGACCTGCCTCTGGCGGAACCTAACGCACCTCGCTCACTCGAAATCCGTCTGCCGCCTTGAAACTTTGACTCGTCACTGCAGGGCCAACAAACGAATGTATTTGACACGGCGGCTCAACGACGTCTCAGAAACAACCCATGTTCGGGTGCCGCCAATAGGGCAGAGTTCAAGAGCGCGGGGGCTCAGCCGTCTTATCGAGAAAGAGCCCGGTTTGGCAGGCTCTTCGAGGCGCCGAGCCTCCGACCTTTTGTGACTTCGGCCACTGGGGCGATGACCTCAGCGCCGATTTCTGTGAGCCGACGCAGACACAGAAGCGCTAAGCGACATGAAGGAGAAACTTGCGTTGCGGCTGAGTTCGTGTAGCTGTCCTCATCCTGATTCGGGAGAGGACCCATGGCGCTCAACAAACGTCAAGTTAGCCAGTTACAAAAGATCGTCGAAACCGTGCAGGCGATCCTCGCGGCGAACGAGAAGCCGGGCTCCCAGCCGAGCAAGCAGAAGACAGCTTCACGCACTGCCGGGAAGACCAACTCCCGACGGTCCGGAAAAGAACTCGCGGCTTTCCGCAAGGCGCTACGCGCGGAACGCAAGAGCGGCGTTCCCGTCGCCGAGATCGCCCAGCGACACAAGGTCAGCAAGTCCTATATCTATCAGCTCTAGCCGCCAGCCGTTGTCGGCCGCCTACGGCGTCGTCCGCACGCATCGAAAGGATGGAATGCGGGACGGCTCGATTCGCTAAATGTCGTCGCCGGCGTCTTCGAGCTCGGCGTCGTCGCACGTCGAGCCATCCTCGCCAGAAAGTCCAAAGGCGCCGTCGAGTTCCGCCTCGGTTCGAGGTCGCTGCAGCAAGCCTTCGTCCTCGAGCCTCTCGATGTCCGGGAGGTCGCGCAGCGTCGCGAGGCCGAAGACCTCCAAGAACTTCTTTGTCGTCACATAGGCGAAGGGCGCCCCGGGTTCGGGCGCGCGCAGGCCTGCGTCGACGAGTTCGAGACGCTTCAGGCGGGCGATGATGTCGCGGCTGATCTCCCTGCCGACGAGGCGGGAGATCTCTGCGCGCGTCGCCGGCTGCAGATAGGCGATGGCCGTGACGGTCAGAGGTTCGGTCGGCGTCAGTTCCGGCGAGCCGGCGTCGCGCGGGTCCGCAGAACTCGCCGCCCGGATCGCCTCTGCAAAACGCGCTTTGGTGTGCAACTGATAGCCGCCGGCGACGAAGACGAACTCATAGGGCCGCGCCCGCAATTCGTCGACGATATCGGCGATGAGATCGTCGAGCTTGCACGCGTCTCCGACGAGTCTCGTCAGCGTGAACCGCGCCGGGATTGCCGGAGGCTCCAAGCCTTGAGAGGATGGAGCCATGGATACGAAGAAGAAGACATCGAACAGATTTTCACCTGAGGTTCGGGAACGGGCGGTTCGGATGGTGCTGGAGCACCGGGGCGATCATGCCTCGCAATGGGCGGCGATCGCCTCGATCGCGGCGAAGATCGGCTGCACGGGCGAGACGTTGCGGAACTGGGTCCGCCAGGCGGAGCGCGACTCGGGCGCCCGCCCTGGCGCGACGACGGATGAGCGCGAGCGGATCAAGGCGCTGGAGCGCGAGAACCGCGAGTTGCGGCAGGCCAATGATATCCTGCGCAAGGCGTCGGCTTATTTTGCGGCGGCGGAGCTCGACCGCCGCTCGAAACAATGATCGCCTTCATCGACGATCACCGGGACAAGCACGGGGTCGAGCCGATCTGCAAGCTGTTGCCGATCGCCCCTTCCACCTATTGGGCGCATGCGGCGCGCCGGCGTGACCCTGCGAAGGCCTCGGCCAGAGCGCGCCGAGACGCGGTCCTTCGCAAAGAGATACGGCGCGTCTACGACGAGAACTTCCAGGTCTATGGCGTACGCAAGGTGTGGAAGCAGTTGGACCGGGAGGGCGAAAAGGTCGCGCGCTGCACGGTGGCGCGGCTGATGCGGAACATGGGGTTGCAAGGGATCGTGCGCGGCCGGCCGGTCAAAACGACGGTGAGCGACCGCAAGGCTCCATGCCCGCTCGACAAGGTGAACCGGCAATTTCGGGCGGCGCGGCCGAATGCGCTGTGGCTGTCCGACTTCACTTATGTCTCGACTTGGCAAGGCTTCGTCTATGTGGCTTTCGTGATCGACGCCTTCGCTCGGCGGATCGTCGGCTGGCGCGCCTCGCGCACGGCGCATGCGGGCTTCGTGCTCGACGCGCTCGAGCAGGCGCTGCATGATCGTCGGCCGGTTCATGGCGGCGGCCTCGTCCATCATAGCGACCGCGGCGTTCAATACGTCTCTATAAAATACACCGAGCGCCTCGCCGAGGCCGGCGTCGAACCATCGGTCGGCAGCGTCGGCGACAGCTACGACAACGCGCTCGCCGAGACGATCAACGGGCTCTACAAGGCCGAGCTGATCTGGCGACGCGGGCCGTGGCGAAACTTCGAAGCGGTCGAGTTCGCCACGCTCGAATGGGTCGACTGGTTCAACAATCGAAGACTGCTCGAGCCGATCGGAAACATTCCGCCGGCCGAAGCCGAAGCGCGCTATTATGCGCAACTCGAGGAGCCCGCCATCGCGGCGTGACTCAAACCAAATGGCCTCCGGCGATCCCGGCGCGGTTCAGCGCCTCGCGCGGCAGCGGATCGCGCGCGGCGAAAATCACCGCCTCGACGCGGCCCATCCATTCGCGCCGACGCGCGCCGTCGGGGAGGCCGGCGAGATTTCGATCGAACAGACCGGCCGGCTGCTCGGATCCCTCAGACAACAGCCCAAGCCCTGTATCGCCCACGCCCGGTCAACTCGCGAAGGTTCGACGAGAGTTCGCCGATCATCGTGGTGGCGGCTTGTTGAGAGACCCGAAGTTCCTTGGCGGCGAAAGGGACAGTGACAACCGGCGAAGCAAGACACAAATCGACGAGCTGCGACATTCTGGAATTCGCTCTTCGGCCTTTGCATTTTCTGAGCAGGAGCTCGCGCGCGAGCGTCAATCTGTCGAGTTCCTTCGCGTCCGCCTTCGCCATCGTTTCGATTGCACACGCGAAAGCGAGCAATCGAGATTCAAAGTCATCTCGTCCAACTCGGCGATATTTGACCTGTCGAAATCCCGAATGCAGCGCTGTGAGACAGTGCCGCGTCTTTCCGCGGGAACGTAGCAAGGCCGCGACGAGCAAGGGGCCGAGCCAAGCGCTGCGCTGTAACGGCTCGATCTCCTCCCAAGCATCGAGCGCGACGCTCGCCGCCATCAAAGGCGGAAGGTTCTGGGTGCGGCCCAGACACTCGCGCCACTCCGCGAGGCGGGCCTCCTCGTCCCAATCTTCGTCGTAAACCAAACCAGAGTCGTCCCGCTTCAGAGGCGCCGGCTCGCTTCGCTCTATCACACGTGACGTTCGCGCCAGCAATTCATCGATCTCGTCGAATTCTCCTGTACTGATCGTCTCGCCGTCCTCATCATCCAGCTCCCCATCCGCCGCTTCATCCATGGCGCGCGAAGCATTGGTCGGCTCGCGCGCCACGCTTTGTGGTCTCCATGCGCCGCGTAGACTGGCGAGACCATCGGTCGTCAACGCCCACGCCGGTTCGCGCTCGGCTATGCCACGGCGTGTCAACAGAATGGCATGGGCTCGCACGAGTTCGTGCGTCGGCGTGCGCACGTCCATTCCAGCGTCATGAAGCACGAGGTCTTCGAGCTGCACGAATTCGCCCGCGCGCCACAAGGCGGCGCAGGCATCGTGGAAATGCGCGCGAAGAACGAACGCTTCGGCGACTGGACTGGAGCGAAGCCGTTCGTCGAAACGCGCGAGGGCGTCCGATGCGCTCTCGAAGGGCGCTTGCAGGCGCTCGAATGAAACAGAGGCGGGAAGATCTAACCCCATTTTAATTCCGAGCGAATCGAAACATTCATCAAGTTATTTCGAATTTACCTTGAGTGATAGAGGATGCCTTTTTCTCATTCGCCTGCCGGATCGAAATGCGTCGCCGTGGCCGCCGAAAGCAAGCCTCCGAACGGCTCTGGAGGCGAGCTTTCGGCCCGCAAATCGGCAAAAATGGCTGTTTTTTCGGTTCTTTCTCCTGCTCGCCTCTATATGGCGGCGGCGAACTTCGGCCTTCGGCTGCGTTTTCAAACGACCGATTTGTAATGTCATCCAATTCTGCAACATATGTTGCACACTCTAGGTGTTTCGTGATATCAACCTGACAAATGCAACAAACGCCCACGATCCAGGCCAAAAACCTGAAGGAACTCGCTCTCGCCGTCGCTCGCGACCGCGGGATCGCTCGTTCGCGGGATTTCGAAGCGGCAGGAGTCCCGCGTATCTACCTGCAACGCCTCCGAGACGAGGGACTGCTCACGCAACCCGGACGGGGACTCTACGCACTCGCGGGCGGCCAAATCAGCGCCCATCGCAGTCTCGCCGAGGCATCGAAATCCGTTCCTAATGGGGTCATCGGACTGCTGTCGGCCCTGCAGTTCCATGAGCTGACGACCCAGCTTCCGCCCCAGGTCTGGATGCTCCTGCCCTCAAAGGCATGGGCGCCGAGGCGACCGCCGGTCACACTGAAGATTCTTCGCGCCAGCGGTGAGGCGCTGAAAGCCGGAGTCGAGCAGCAGCTCGTCGATCGGGTGGTCGTCCCCATCACATCGCCAGCGAAAACAGTGGCCGACTGTTTCAAGTATCGCGGCAAAATCGGCCTCGACGTGGCTATCGACGCGCTACGGGACTGCCTGACGAAAAAGCGGGCCACGCGCGACGAAATCTGGCGTTATGCCGCCATCGATCGCGTCCAGAATGTCATGGGACCCTATCTGGCGGCGCTTTCGTGACACGAGAGCCGCTCAAAAATCTCCCGGCCTCGTTACGAGACCGCCTGACCCAGCGTGCGCGGGCCGCCGGTGAGAATGTTCAGCTGATCCTCACCCGCTACGCGATCGAAAAGCTCCTGTATCGGTTGAGCGTTTCGGAGCATCGAGAACGGTTCATCCTGATAGGCGCTATCCCCTTCAGCCTGTGGGGGCCGACGCCTTATCGCGCGACCGGCGACCTCGATCTTCTCGGCGCCGGCAACCCAGAGCGCCGCGGAACAACGCCGCCGACCGAAATTCCATTCGGACTTTCAGAGGCGTTCGCCGTGGATCCGGTGAAGCAAACGCAGTGGCAAGCCTTCCTTCGGCGCACCGAGATCGCGATGGCGCCGGAGCCGCTGAACCAAATTATCCCGTCGATCGCCTCATTTCTGATGCCGGTCCTTCTGTCCGCCACCGACGAACAGACCAGTTTAGGAAAATGGCCAGTCGGCGGGCCTTGGGGAGATTGACCCATGCCCCTGATCGGCTACGCCCGTGTCTCGACCGAGGACCAGGTCACGGACGCGCAGACCGATGTGCTGAAGGCGGCCGGCTGTGTAGAGATATTTCGCGAGCACATGTCGGGGGCCAAGGCCTCGCGGCCGGAACTGGCCAAGGCGCTGGCGCGGGTGCGCCGCGGCGACGTGCTGGTCGTCGCGCGGCTCGACCGTTTGGCCCGTTCGCTGTCGCATCTCCTGGCCGTGATCGCCGAGCTCGACGCCAAGGGCGCGCATTTCAAATCGCTCGCCGATCCGATCGACACGACGACCCCGCAAGGCCGGTTCGCCCTGCAGGTTCTCGGCGCCGTGGCGGAGTTGGAGCGCGCCTTGATCCAGGAGCGCACCAAAGACGGCTTGCGCGCCGCCAAAAAGCGCGGCCGCATCGGCGGCAATCCAAAACTCCGCGCTGGCGACCGCGACGCCATCCAGCGCATCGTCGACGCCAAGGCGGCAAACTATTTCGAGCGCGTCAATCGATCGGCCGAACATTGGCTGCCGGTCGTCCGGCAAATGCGCCCGGATCACCGCTGGCAGGATGTCGTGCGCGTGCTCAACGCCAAGCGCGATGGCGCCAACGGCGCTCCCCTGCCCCAATGGACCGTCGAGCGCCTGAAGCGCGCGGTCATATGCTTCGTCGCCGAGGGTTTGATCGAGCCCCGCCTCCTCCATCAAGCCGCTAGCCGAAAAGTCAGCAGCGAGCGCCTCGTCACGCTCGTCGCCGGGATCAAACGGGCCAATCCCGATCTGACGCTCGCGCAAATCGGCGCGCAGCTCGAAGCCATGTATGAACGCACGCCGCGCGGAGGAGCCCGCTGGGCGCCCTCCTCCGTCAAAAGCCTGCTCGACCGCGCGGAAAAACTTCGGTTGCTCGCCGCCGAAACACGGTGATCGAGCTGACTGCCGAGGCTCGTCCGAAAATCCATCCCGACATCATCCCGTCCTCTTGCGTTCTCGCACCGCCTTCGAAGCCTTTCCTCGCAATAGCGCCATCAGCACCGGCCCGAGCGAGAATTCCCCTGCCCTCGCCTTTTCGGTCAGGACGCGGAGATAACCGCCAGCGCTTTTAATCTCCTCGCCGCGTTGCAGGATCGCGGCGATGACGATCGCGGCGTCATGCTCGCCCAAAACGTCCAAGGCTTGCGACCAGGCGTCTGGCGAAACGCCGAGCGCCGAGCGCACTGTCGCCGCCGCAGCAGCCAAGTCTCGCCATGAGGAAATTTCGCCGCCTCTGCCGTAATCGACGATGTCTGGACAGGCCTCCAGCACCATGCCGAGCGGATAGGCTCGAAGCGCCGGCTTGGAATCGACAGTTTGAGAGCGTTCCGAGGATACTTCCGGCGCTCGAACGATCGGCCCCCTGCTCTGTTCGAGGTTTGGCTGGGGTGGATCGGTCCGGCCTTCTTGAAGGCTAGGTTCAAGATCGAAAGAGTTTGTGGTTTGATTCTGTATGTGACGCTCAGTTTGGGACTCATTGCCGTTCATATTTTGAGCTTTTATGTGCTTTTCCAGCGCCTTGTGGATCTCGGCAGCCAGCGTGGCGAGTTCGCGGGCCAAAGCCTCCAGATCGGCGCACGAAAGCCCCCGCCCGTAGCGCGCCGAGAGCGTCGCATACTGTTGGTGCGCGTCGTCCCAGTCGCCCGAAACGCCCTCCCCCAATCCTGTCTCGATCATCTTGACGATGTCTCGTCGGGTGAGGGTGATCTTTTCGCGCAGCAGCGCGATCGCACGGTTTTCGGCCCGCACCTCCTCGGCGAGGTTCTCGATTTCGCTCGAACGCGCGACGAGCGGCGCGAGGTCGAAGCCGAAAGCGTCCTCTATGGCTCCCCCCTGCCCTTTGCGGGCGAAGCGTTTGCCATTTGGTGAATCGCGGCGGATGATCAGGCCGGCGTCGACCAGGCAGGCGAGATGCCGCCGCAACGTCGCCGGAGCCATGCCATGGGCGCGGATCGAGAGTTCCTTATTCGAGGGAAACACGACGATGCCGCCGCTGGCGGAACCCGCTTCGGCAGACGTCGAATGCTTCTCCGGCAAAGAGAGCGCTGTCTCCTGGTGAAAGCTCAGCAGCGCGTGCAATACGGATAGCGCTCGGTCGGTGACGCCGAGCGACTCTTTGGCTTCGGTGAGCGCGCGAAACAATCGCCATTTGTGGACGACAGTATCGGATGCGCCCGGCCTTGCGGCGAAATTTTCGGTCGCGGCCTGGCTCGCCACCATGGCGAGCGACAGCGGCCGCCGCCCGAAGGGCGTCGTTGGACGTGTCTGCATGATCCTTTGCCTCGTTCAGGCAAAAGAAATCCGCTCGCCGAAACGACGTCAGTCTCTCACGAGACGCTTGACAGTGATTCGCGGAAGTGAGAATCTCGGCTTGCTACAGAACGAGAAGGGCTTCCGGGACTTGGTTTCGGGGGCCTTTTTCTTTTGCGTCTAGGTTGCTTCCTCTAAATTGCGTTCAAATTGGCTCGACTCCATCGGGCATTTCTCGAGCATGGGGCCGCTTTCAGGCCTCCTCTTCTCTCGCGAGAAATCGTTCCACGATGTGTGGAATTTCTCCTCTCAGAAATTCTGAGAACGCCTCAGAATGTTCGCGAGCAAGGCTAAATCTGATGTCTCCACCTTTGAACGTCGCCTTGCCGATGGCCCTCCCAGACTTTGCGAGTAATTGAACATCCCGTCCTTGTTCGGCTGACGATGCCTTCAATGCTCCAAGCACGATTCGGAATCGGTCGTCAGATCGAGTCCCCAAGACCTTGTCAGCTGCCAAGGTTTTTTCGATTTTGGCCAAGCCGCTCGGATCCGCTGTCAAAGCTGCCGCAAGCTCGACCCACCTAGGTCGTCCTACTTTTGGAGCTCGGCCGATCGCCTCAAGAATCCCTTCCGGGATAGCCCGACAAACAGAGCGGAACCGCGCAAGCTCAGGGTCGTCAATACCCAGGGCAGCTCGAATATCCCTAGCCTTGATCCCAGCGGCATCCATGCGCCAAGCGAAAAGAGCTCGTTCAATCCACGTCAAATCCTGTCGCGCCGCATTCTCGATTCCCTGCGCGACAACAAGTTCGCTGTCCGAATAGTCCACGATCATGCATTTGAGGGGACGGCCGAGTTCTTTGGCTGCCCGCCACCGCCTATGCCCATAGACTACCTGATAGCGCCCGGGGGAACCGGGGTGGCGCCGGACTTGAATGGGGATCTTCTGACCCTCATCCTCGATTTGTCTTTTGAACGTTTCAAAGTCCTCCTCAGAGTCGTCTGGGAGCCGGTCTGGAAATGGCGAAGGTTCGATTAGATCAGGATCGACCTCCAGTCCGCTGCCACTCTCAAGTTGAGCGCGTAGCCGGTCCCGTTCCTCCCTAATGTCGGTGAGGGTTCTTTGGGTCGCGCCTATAACACCCGCGCCCACTCGCGCTACGGTCCTGCCACCGACGCTGGACTCCGCGGTGCTGCCTGCAGATGATCCTGGCTGATCGCTTAAGAGGGAGCCGAAATTTGCGATGATAGATTTTCGTGGTTCGCGCTTGGTCATGCCGCTCGTCCCCAGCTCTCCGTGATCAGCCCAAGGATCCGCTCATTCACCGCGTCGATCGATTCGCGCGCTCGGTGAAATGTATCTCGTCTTATCTGCCCTGGCTCCAGTTCATAGAGGCTGCGCTTCGCTAGTCCCGCAGCCTCGACCGCTGTGCTTTCAATCGCTGTCGGAACAAGCACGTCGCTGCCAAAGAGATGCCGAAGCATCGTCACAACTTCTGTTTGCGGTAGATCATTTGGATTATGACGCGTGATCAAGTAACGGAAAAAATCCTGGCGAAGGGTCGCGCCTGCGTCGCGAATAACGATCGCAAGATCCCCCATCATGAGAAGGAACTGGCTCATGGACGCGACGTCCAACATCGCGGGATGGACCGTTACGATCATCCCCGTCGCTGCATAAATCGCTCCCAGAGTTAAAAAGCCTAGCGATGGCGGCGTATCCAGGATCACGACGTCGTAATCGTCTTCGACTTCCGCGATCGCTGAGCGAAGACGCTCAAAAAATACTGTGCCAAAGTTGCCAGTTTTCTCTGCTAGCACCCGAGGCGTGTCATGCTCATACTCCATGACCTCGATGTTGCCAGGAACCAGATCAATACCGGAAAAGTAGGTCTTTCGAGCGATTTCGCGTAGGGGTCGACGTCGCTCGTCGTAACGTAGCGCTGCATAGACAGTTTCGTTTTCGCCAACATCCACTTCGGGCTGGGCACCGAACATTGCAGATAAAGAGGCCTGCGGATCGAGATCAATTGCAAGGACCCTGTAGCCTTGGAGCGCCAGGTAATGAGCGAGGTGCACACTGGTTGTGGTCTTTGCACTCCCTCCTTTAAAATTCGCGATAGCCAAAATTTGAAGGTGATCGCCGATACGGCGGCGGGGAAGAAACCGCAAAGCGTCCGCAGGCTTTTGGTGCGCGAATAGCTGCCGCAGCTCATTGATCTGAGCGAGAGTATAGGCACGATGGTTGTTATCGAGACGAGCGGGCGCGGGGCCCTTTCCCTCAATCGACATCGTTCGCAAAGTGGATTCAGGGATCGATGTGAGTTTGGATACCTCATTCGTCATGAAGTACCGGAGGCCTTTTTCTGCACTAGGTGGGTACATGCGTTCGCGCACATCTTGAAGATGTGTAGATAAAATCTCGGCGTGATGCACAATCTTGTCGACTGCGTCTTCGCCGGCTACGCTGGCCGAGGTCAAAGCTGTCATCAACGTTCCAGCATTCCTGTGACGGTCAGAGGGCGCTTTGACGCCCCTAGAGCGTCAGACATAGCCACGATTCTCCAAACACGTCCAGCGATTTTGAGTTAACGGAATGCTAATCGACGCCCCGTCGATGAGAACAAGGAGTTTTGCCCGGGACTTAGTCCCGAACGAACCCTATCTATCCAAGGAGACGCAGAACGCCCACAGCCCACACCTTAATACGCTACGACCTCGAGGATTCCCGATGTGGAAAGGGGAGGGGAGGGGAGGCGCCGGTACAGAAGTCGGGCGGCCGAAAATAGCATCCATCACGCGATGACACGGGGTGAGCCTCCTGACGCCCTTATTCATGCCGAGGTCAACGACGGCTCTCCTTCGAAATCCATCGCCGTCACCGCCCGCGAGACGCGCCCAGCCCTCTGAAAGATCGTGCGCTTCAACCGTAGTCTCACGGGTGTTTACGGTTCAGCTCAGCCGCGTGCGTCCGCCCAACTATCGACGCGCGGCAGTTCGGCATGATGCCACCTAGCGCATTTCACCCAGGTCATAATGGGCCGACTGGACATACGCGCGTGATTATTGAATAATCCACCCCATCACACTCAGAACCCATGGCTCGAAAAGTGGCGCAGCGACCCGCCGTCCCCGACATCATCGACGGCAAAGCCGTTCAGAGCCTCGTCGAGGCGCATGCCGTTCGCGGTGCGACCGTCCTCGGCCAGAAGGGCGGATGGGCCGTCCTTGTACGCTACGGCGTCCTCGAGCGCGCCATCGCCGCCCAGCGCGCTCGCAAACCCCGCCTCTGGCGCAACCTCGCCACGGCGGCAGCCTTTGTGCGTGACGAGCTCGGCGTCGTGCGTTTCGAGGTGGACGCGCAAGCCTATGAACCAGACCCCGGCGCACGCCGACGCCCCGACCAGGCCGAACGGTTACGCAAGCAGCGCGAGGCGGCGGAGCACGACATGTGGTTTCGTACCGAGGTGCAGAGCACTCTCGACAGGATCGACGCCGGCAAGATCGGACTCCTAGACGAAGACTCATGGGCGCAACGAGCGGCCGAAAAACGCGCCGAGCTTGCGCGTCGGGCCGCCGAACACAACGGTTAGCGCGTGCGCCTGTTTCGCCGCGACAGCTACGGCGAAGACCTCGACCGTATCGTCGAACACATCGCGAAGGACAAGCCGAGAGCCGCGCTCGCGATGTGGGATGAAATCGAGTCTCAAGTCGAACGCTTACGAAAGTTTCCGAATTCCGGGCGGCCCGGCCGCCTGAGCGGCACACGCGAGCTGCTCGTACCACGCACGCCATTTATCGTCGTCTATCGCGTCGCCGAGACACACGTCGAGCTGGTCCGCGTACTGCACGGCGCGCAACAATGGCCGAAGTCATGAAATGGTTCGAACGTTTATCAACGGTTGGCCCTTGAGCCGATGAGGCAACGGGCGAGTCGGCGGATAGCCTGACAGGCTCATCCCCTGAGACGAGCCATCTCCGCCTGAGTTAGCCCGGCATGCTTGCGACGCTCGCGCAGATCTACAGGAGCGCAAACAACCGACGAACAAGCGCCCTTTACGTGCGCCAGCGATTCGCCTCCGGATTTCAAGGCCGCCGCTCACGGCCCGCCGTCTCAGTGTAACGTCAACCTCTTCGCAAGCCCCCTGAGAAATCCGAAGCCCGGGCGCGCTTGCAAGCAAGAACCACGGCATGGATCGACTTCTCGGCGGTGAGCGTCATCTCTCGCATTCGATCGAGGGTCTCGGCAAAATCCGTCTCATTCGCCACCTTCGTAGGATCTCCCGTCACCTCTTCGATGGCCACGAACATCGCCCGGAGCGTGGAGAGCACGGTCATCGCGTCAACGGCCCGTTCCGACAGATCCAATTCCTCGGCGCCCCCGAACAGCCCCTCCGCGAATCCATCCAGCTCCTGCCTTCGCATGGTCGCCAGCGACATGATTTCCTCTCTGTTCACCCGTGACTGCACTCGCATCAGCCGGAACGGATCGCTACGATCCTGATGCCTCGTCAATCGGTTCCACAGACCCATGACGAGCGCGCCGATGAGTTCGTTCGCTTCGTCGATCGAATCGAACGGAGGCAGTTCACCACCCCACAGGCTCTTCACGGTCTCGATTGGTGACGTCGAGGAAGGGCTGGCGATGTTGCCGAGGAGCCGCGCACGGACTTCGTGGAATGGCACGGGACACTGGTAACGATCGAGCAACGCCACTACTTGGGCGTCGGTCGCCGTGGGCGAATTGGGCCGTTTTGCCACGTCGTTCCTCTGAGCGGGATGGTGTCGCGCCGACTGACGATAGCGTGGGAAAGCATGTGCGTCCATCGGACCGCCAGGTCGGCGAACGCGGTTTTATGACCGTTTGAACCCGCATCCGAAGGCCGAAGTTCGCCGCCGCGCCATAGTGGTGAGCAGGAGAAAGCCCGAAACAGCCGATCGCGAGCCCGGATGGGCGCTGAACTTGGAAAACGTGCTGTGCAAGGTCAATCCCGATTGTCGTAGCCTGCATGGCGAATGGCTCCTCCAGATGGCCGCTCAGAAAACGACTGCACTTTGGCAGATCCGTGTCCTGGTGCGAGGGCCGTCCACCACATCAGGTCAGGATCGCCAAATGTCGGCCATGTTCCGCCTCGCGAACACCAGGAGGAGTTGAAACTGTCGCTTCGTTCGCGCCAACGGCATCGGCAATTCCGGCCACGTGAGCGTCCGAAAAAAGACGAGGATCGAATTCAGCGAATGTGATGCACGCCGTCTTCCCAGATAAAATAGTCAAACGTTTATTTGATCTGATTTTTTGCGTCGGGGTCGGTCGAAATATAGACGCTCATCTCCTTGGCGCACGCCGAGCGAAAATATTGCTCCGCGAACGGGACACGACGTTCGATGCGGGCATCGTTGGCCTTGTGCAGGCACTGGATTGCAATTTTTGCTTCCGCAGTGTCGTACATCGGATCGTCGGTAGGGGTCGCCAAGGCGCCTGTCGTACCGAGAGCAAAGAGAAGAGTTGCAGTCCGCCAGTTCATGTCTTCGATCTATCGATCGTCGGTTTCAATCGCATTAATCGGATACGATGCTTTTCGATGTCGATCGCGCGTCGATCACCGGGAAGCATTTTAATGCGCCTCATGCATGCGCGACAGTTTTTCCCGCCGAGAGGGCGTGATAGCCTCTGGCCGCTCGTTCATTATTCCATGCCGCCCAACTGCCGATAAACCAGTTTCGAGGATTTCATGAAGACGATTTGCAAAGTTCTGTCGCTCGCTGGTGTCGCTTCCCTTGTTTGCGTCGCTGCGGCAGCCGCTCAATCGTTCGGCATGACTTCCCCCGGCGCAATCCGCGTGACGGTCTCCGTTCCGCAGCAGTTCACGCCGATCCCGCAAGGCATGACTGCGGAAGATCAGCAAAAGCTCATCGAGAGCGTGCGACGACGGATCTACGAAACTTCGGTCGCCGAATGCACTCCACTCAGCGAAGTCTACAAGGCGGACTGCCGAATCGTTTCGGTGAACGTCAATCTGAGTCTGATGAACCAAGGTGTCGGCGGCGGCGTGACGATCAACGTCAACGGCTCCTCCGTCTATGAACTGACGTCGCGATCGAAATAGCGACGAGCGCGGCGCGCTTTCGGGACGAATTCGAGGGAGGATGTCCGAATGGCGTTTCGCCCGATCCGCGCCGGCTTCGTCGGGGCGTTGCTGGCCTGCGTCATGCCGGAGCAGTCCGCCGGCGCTGACCGGATGGCGCTCGAAGCAAAGGAGGTCCTCGCGCTCGTCGTCTCGGAGATCGAGCAGCAGATCGGAGCGAAACAACGTTGCCGTTTCGACGAGGCCTGGGGCGTCGAAGCCGTTCCCGACGATCTGGCGCGGACCGAATTGGGATCGATCCTGCGGTCAGGCCCCGGCACGCGATCGGGTCGACGGACGCGCCCAGCCACGATAATTCACGCGGATGGCTTTGGAGCCATCTGCGCTCCCGCGGAGGCCCGAACAGCTTTGCAGGAGCAACTGGTCGCCGCAACGCATGGTGATGGTCGGTTTCCGATCGTTCGCGGGCGCTTTTCCTTTCCCCTCTTCGACCCGCGCTTTCGCAAGGCGATCGTCACCTTCTCGATGTCGGAGAGTTTCGTCGCGGGAGCCGACGCGACTCGACCCAGGAACGAATATTCGGTGCTTGCCGTCGTTCTCACTAAGATCGGATCGACGTGGCGCGTCACGAATACGCAGAGGCTGTGGGTGACGTAGCATACCTCGCCTCGAGATCTGTGTCAGCAGTGGCGTCCGCCGAGCGCACGGACCGTCCCTCGCCACTTCCGCGACCAAACACCGTGATCCCTGCGTCACGGTCCAGAACTCCGACTCCTATGTGGGACGGTCGAGCACGAGTCCTTTCTCGAGCTGATAGCGCAACAACGTCACGCGTTCGCCGCCGCCCTTTTGGGCGCGCGTCCATTGACCGCCTTCTTCGGCGTGGGGCGGGCTTTGGTGCCGGCCTTACGTCCAAGACCGAGCGACTTCGCCAAAGCCGATCGCTGGGCAGCGTAATCCGGCGCCACGATCGGATAGTCCTTCTTCAGGTCGAACGCGGCGCGATACTCGTCGGGCGTGAGCTTGTGTTCGGCCTGAATATGCCGTTTCAAGGATTTGAACTTGTCTCCGCAGCAGAGACAGGTGATGGCGTCGGGCGCAACGGACTTTTTCACCGGGACGGCAGGCTGTCTCTTCTCCGTTGCCTCGCCCGTTGCGGCGACGGAATCGACGCCGCCGAAGGCTTTTTTCACGGTCTCGATGACGGAGGAGAGATCGGCGGGCGCGACGATATTGTTCGACAGGTATGACGAGAGGATTTGCGCGACCAGCGACTTGTCTTCGACTTCGGCCATTTCTTGCTCCCGCTGATATTGATTCGGCGTAGATAGAATTCGATATTGGCTTGGAAAGCAATCCGGGGCGAACCCGGAATGTCGGAACAGGCGAATGCCACGTCGCGTCGGTTTTAACGATCCTACCATTTTGATTAGTGGCAAGGTTGATCCAGAATTGATTTTCATTTTCATTTGGCTACAGTCACTTACAAATAATTTAGTAATGGCGATGATCGGCGGAATTGGAGCGATTGGCATGAAATTTCTAGACGGGCAAGACACTCTCCACACGGTGGCGAAATTCCTCAAATCCGAAGAAGAGGAGATCGCTCTCGCCGTCGCGTTCTGGGGAAGCCACGCGATCGAGCGGCTCGGAATTGAGACATGGCAGGCAAAAAGGGTCCGCCTGATCTGCGATGCCACGAGTGGCGCATGCAACCCGCGAGCTCTCGAAGGTCTGCGAGCAATCGTGAAATCGCGCGCGGGTTGGAGTCTTCGTACGAACTCGCGCCTGCATGCCAAGGTCTATTGGACACCTGGAAGGGTCGTCATCACCTCGGCGAACGCATCGGCGTCGGGGCTCTCACTTCAGGATCGAGAACTCGACGGAAACATCGAAGCCGGCATCGATGCGACCTCCCCCGAATTGCTGCTCGAAGCGAAGGATTGGTTCGACAGAATCCACGGCTTTCCGGAAACCGTGGAGGTCGGCGACGAAATCATCGCCATCGCGAAAAAGATGTGGTCGTCGCGAAGGCGAAATCGACCGTCCCTGCTCGGCGATAAATTTTCCGTGACGGACGCTCTGTCCCGCAAGGCGCGGCTGGAGGATCGAGCCATTTGGGTGGTGAACTACGAATGCGAGGAAAGAAGCAAGGAGGGCGAACGTCAGCACGTTAAATGGAAGAAAAGCTGGCAATCCGGAGAGATGACGCCGCCCCTTGACCTTTATTCGAGTGGAGTTCACTTCGATGCCGTCGACGACTATGAGGAGGAGTCTCTCGGCGGGTATCATTGGAACGCATGGATTATCGATCTGACGTCGGACGATCCGCACTTCTGGCACGTCGCGGATCGGAAAAGCGCGGTAAAGCGCCCCGCATCGATATCCATCCCCCTCTATGGAGCGAGGAAAATTCCATTAGGGGCGGACGAATGGATGACGATCTCGCGCGCCGACATCAAGAAGCTGAGGGACAGATGGCGATCCGTATTCGGCGAAAAGGGCGACAAATGGGTGCCGCTGCACGATCTCGCCTATTGAATGTCGGATCCGCGGCGGGTGCCGCTGTCGGTCCGGATAGGTCGGGAGCGCGATGACCGGAGACGAAGAACTGGAGTCCATGGCCCGGACGCTGGTGGCGTCCGGCGACTACAAGGTGCTCAGGCGCCTGCATGTCCGCGACCCGATCGTGCCGCCTGCGGGCGCACAGGTGCGCGTTGGAGTCGTCGTGGACGTCGAGACTACGGGGCTGGATCCGCTGCGCGACGAGATCATAGAACTAGCGATGATGCCGTTCACCTACGGGCTCGACGGCACGGTCTACGCCGTCGGCGAGAGCTTCCAGAAGCTGCGGGATCCCGGTCGTCCGATTCCTCCACAGATCACGGCGATCACCGGCATCGACGACGCGATGGTCGAAGGCCGCTCCATCGATCCGGCGGAAGTAGTTGCATTCGTGGCGTCGGCCGATGTGGTGATCGCACACAATGCGGCCTTCGACCGGCGGTTCGTGGAACGCTTCTGCGCCGCATTCGTGGTGAAGCCATGGGCCTGCTCGATGACGCAGATCGATTGGGCCGCCGAAGGCTTTGAGGGGAGCAAGCTCGCATATCTCATCCAATCCATCGGGCTCTTCTACGAACGCCATCGCGCCGAGCACGATTGCCTTGCGACGGTGGAATTGCTTGCTACCGAGTTGCCGAAGAGCGGCGGCAGCGCGCTTGCCCGACTTCTGGAGGCCGCCCGCAGACCGAGTTGGCGCATCTGGGCGGACAATTCGCCTTTCGACCTGAAGGACGCCCTGAAGGCGCGCGGCTATCGGTGGAACGGCCAGGGCGCCCCGCCTCGGGCGTGGTACATCGATGTCCGCGACGAGGATCGCGAGGCCGAGCTTCGTTTTCTGACAACGGAGATCTACCGCAGCGAATACGATCCGCTTGTTCGTCGGATCGATGCGTATGACAGATTCTCCGATCGCTGTTGAAGCTTCGTCGGCAGTGTCGAGTTGCGGCCAGTATGCGGTGATCGCTTTCGACGGACGGTTGGCGTCGATCCAATCGACCTTGCGCTTGCGCTATGAACCGCGCCGGGATCGCCGGAGGCCATTTGGTTTGAGTCACGCCGCGATGGCGGGCTCCTCGAGTTGCGCATAATAGCGCGCTTCGGCTTCGGCCGGCGGAATGTTTCCGATCGGCTCGAGCAGTCTTCGATTGTTGAACCAGTCGACCCATTCGAGCGTGGCGAACTCGACCGCTTCGAAGTTTCGCCACGGCCCGCGTCGCCAGATCAGCTCGGCCTTGTAGAGCCCGTTGATCGTCTCGGCGAGCGCGTTGTCGTAGCTGTCGCCGACGCTGCCGACCGATGGTTCGACGCCGGCCTCGGCGAGGCGCTCGGTGTATTTTATAGAGACGTATTGAACGCCGCGGTCGCTATGATGGACGAGGCCGCCGCCATGAACCGGCCGACGATCATGCAGCGCCTGCTCGAGCGCGTCGAGCACGAAGCCCGCATGCGCCGTGCGCGAGGCGCGCCAGCCGACGATCCGCCGAGCGAAGGCGTCGATCACGAAAGCCACATAGACGAAGCCTTGCCAAGTCGAGACATAAGTGAAGTCGGACAGCCACAGCGCATTCGGCCGCGCCGCCCGAAATTGCCGGTTCACCTTGTCGAGCGGGCATGGAGCCTTGCGGTCGCTCACCGTCGTTTTGACCGGCCGGCCGCGCACGATCCCTTGCAACCCCATGTTCCGCATCAGCCGCGCCACCGTGCAGCGCGCGACCTTTTCGCCCTCCCGGTCCAACTGCTTCCACACCTTGCGTACGCCATAGACCTGGAAGTTCTCGTCGTAGACGCGCCGTATCTCTTTGCGAAGGACCGCGTCTCGGCGCGCTCTGGCCGAGGCCTTCGCAGGGTCACGCCGGCGCGCCGCATGCGCCCAATAGGTGGAAGGGGCGATCGGCAACAGCTTGCAGATCGGCTCGACCCCGTGCTTGTCCCGGTGATCGTCGATGAAGGCGATCATTGTTTCGAGCGGCGGTCGAGCTCCGCCGCCGCAAAATAAGCCGACGCCTTGCGCAGGATATCATTGGCCTGCCGCAACTCGCGGTTCTCGCGCTCCAGCGCCTTGATCCGCTCGCGCTCATCCGTCGTCGCGCCAGGGCGGGCGCCCGAGTCGCGCTCCGCCTGGCGGACCCAGTTCCGCAACGTCTCGCCCGTGCAGCCGATCTTCGCCGCGATCGAGGCGATCGCCGCCCATTGCGAGGCATGATCGCCCCGGTGCTCCAGCACCATCCGAACCGCCCGTTCCCGAACCTCAGGTGAAAATCTGTTCGATGTCTTCTTCTTCGTATCCATGGCTCCATCCTCTCAAGGCTTGGAGCCTCCGGCAATCCCGGCGCGGTTCACTATCAAAAACTCGTCCGGTCCTGATAGACATGGGGTCCCAATAATTCTCCCGACGCCGGACGAGAAGCTTTGCGCTGACACGAGCGGCCGTGGAACGATCTCGTGGAGGTGGCTGCTGAGGGCGCAGGGTAATCAAGCGTACGCCCGAAAAGGTCGGACAGTCGGAAATCGAGTTTTTTGACAGCAGAAGGTCGGAAAGTCGTTTCGGCGGAACGCGCCTATGGTGGAGCTCCGCTCCGGTTCGCCAGCGACAGCCTGATCGAGATGGAGGTGGGGTCGTGAACGGGACGAACGGCGGGAAATGGTGCGACCTTCCCTTTGGGCGCGGCGAAGGGGGAACTCTGACCGAGGCCGTGTGGAAACTCCGCCTGGGAGCCGTCGCGAAGGGTTTCTGGTTCCACGACGAAGAAGAATCAGGACGTTGCTGGCGGCGCTCAGGCTGTGATCGCCCCCATCAGCGATTTGATCCCGACGATGTTGATCATCCGCTTCATATTGTAGGCGAGCACCTGAAGACTCATTTCGGTTTTGACCTTTCCCAGGGTCCTGGTCAGGAAGTGGGTTGAGCCCATCCATGCCTTCAGCGTCCCGAACGGATGCTCAACAGTCTGTCGGCGGATGGTCATGGCGTCGGGCATGCGGTCGAGCGCAGTCTGCATTTTATCGAGAACGTCTTCGTGCTCCCAGCGCTTGACGCGCTTGTGTTTCATGGGCGTGCATTTGTGCTTGAGGGCGCAACTCGAACAAGCCGTGAGATTGCGGTAGTGGTCGATGTTGTCTTGGCGATCGGAGCGCGCCTTTCCTTTGGTCAAGCGTTCGCCGGCAGGGCATATGTAATTGTCGTTATCCGCATCATAGATGAAATCTCGAATCGTGAAGAAGCCAAGCTTGTCTTTGCCGGAGGTCATCGTCTTGGGAACGCGAGGCAACACGCCAGTTCCCTCGCAAGCCAGCACTTCCTCGCCGCTGTAATAACCTCGGTCGGCCAGCACGGTGACTTCTTCGCCTTCGATGGCCTCGAGCGCTTTACGACCCATGAAGGCCAGTTGTGCCCGGTCCGTGCCGTCGTTGATCACTTCGTGCGCGACGATGAGATGATGCTCGGCGTCAACAGCGATTTGGACGTTGTAGCCGACGACGCCAGTGCCCTTGCCGCTTGTCGCCATCGAGCGAGCGTCGGGATCGGTGAGAGAGACCTGTTTGTCGGGCGCCGTTTCGACCTGCTTTTCCATCTCTTTGAGCGACTGCATTTGTCTGCGCAGGCCCTCGATCTTCTCTTTCAGGCGCGGCGCTTTCGCCTTGGCGAGATCGTTGTCCTGTCGATCTGCTTGGTCGAGCGCCGACAAGTAGCGCGCGATGCTGGCCTCCACCTGCTCGATCCGCTTGGCGACCTTGTTCACTGTGAAGTTTTTGTCACGGTTGTTGACGGCTTTGAATTTGCTGCCGTCGATGGCCACGACGGCGCGCGTGAACAAGTCGAACTGGCGGCATAGCCCCATGAATTGTGCGCAGGCCGCGCGGATCGCCGGCCCGTTGTCGCGACGGAAGTCGGCGATGGTCTTGAAGTCCGGCGCCAAGCGGCCGATCAGCCACATCAGCTCGATGTTCCGATTGGCCTCTCGTTCGAGACGCCGGCTCGACTGGATGCGGTTGAGATAACCGTAGATGTAGAGCTTGAGCAGATCGCCCGGCGCATAGCCCGGACGCCCCGTCGCTTTCGCCTCGACTCGCGCGAACCCAGCGGCCTTTAAGTCGAGCGCGTCCACGAAGGCGTCGACGAAGCGGACCGGATTGTCATCGGAGACGTAATCATCGATCGCCTCGGGCAGAAGCAGCAACTGCGATCGATCGGAGCCGGGGATGTGCGTCATGCCCCGATTCTAGTACAAAGCTCTCGCTAGAGGAATCCATCGGAGCGGGTTTTCACACAGCCTGGACCCATAGTGGACGTTCGCGGAAGCTGGACACCTTTGTACCGAAGCGCCGCTCGACTTTCGCGCGTATCTTTTGCACGACCCAACCCATTGAAAATTTGGGTGCGCGGCGACGGTACAAAAGTCCTACTGGAATCCAGTGTCTGTCATTTCCTCACAGATACAACCGTAACTCCCACTGTCCAATTTGCGAAATGTCCCTCTGCGCCAGACCCAGCGCTAAAGCACACCCTATGTGATGTTTCACTTTCCTTAGACGACGTAATTGCTCCTCCGTTGCCAAATTCATATTCTTTGGATATGAACCCGCTACCAATAACTAATTCTGCTCCATTTCCAAGCACAGTCCCGCTTATTGGCTGCTGATTAACATCAAACGGCCCCTTAACGCAGGGAAAATTTCTATCGTCTGGCGCATAATCAATAGTCCTTCGACACAATCTGTAATCGCTTTGAGCGCTATCAGGAAAACAAAAACTATACTTTCTTCTTACGGTGTCTATTCTCCAGTAAATATCGTCAGTCTGAAGTGTCGGCGGAGCCGACGGCAGAGTCAAAATGGCAGGAGCATCGGCTCCTTCCACGGAAGCGCTTAGCTGCAGTCTCGTATTTACATTCCGCTTTATTTTTACAGCGACCGCCTGACCTTTATTAATAAGGCCAGAGTCATTATGTATAATTGACGGCAAAGCAGAACACCCAGTCACACAATTTATCGCAAATTTCCGAGCCTCTGTCGATGTATTAGGTTGGTATTTTATCACAACAACAAATTCCTCTGCGTATTCGTCATTCGCTGGTTCGCCGCCGATGTATAACAAAACTGCCGGGCCATTGCCTGCATCAAGACAGTTTTTGTAGGCAACATTTCCCTCTCGCGTCCATCCAATATGAAGCAGCGAACTCGTTATCTCTTTATCAAGATTCACTTTAGTAAGTCTGCTCACCTGACGAAGTTGCTGTTTCAGCTGAGAGTAGTTTCCAGATGCGGGGACATTAACATATGGTATTATGATCTTTCCGCCAAATTTTTGTTCTATGCTACCAATTTCCGTCTCACTAACTGTATTTAGAAGCGCAAATCTGGTCATATCTCTATATGTATCATAGCTTATATCTCGAAATTCCTTTGGATCACACCCAGCTTTTGCTGAACCACATGCGAACGGTGTCATTGAATACACTACTGCTATTGCCATAGCTCTTAGCATGGAAGCCGCCCATGTGCTGCCCATCGTTATCAAGGCTTTCCCCCAATTCAGCGTCCCTAAGGGGAACTGACTGCAATGATAGACTCGCCAGGAGGCCTCGGCGGTGACGCTGTAGGCCTCTTTTCGCGTCTCAAAACTAGTCTTGAAACCTGCGTCTCATTCTGCCAGCCTCTCGACCGGTAATGAGACTAAACCAAACCATGCGGATCGGCTACGCCAGAGTATCGACGCTCGATCAAAATCTCGAACTCCAGCTTGAAAAGCTGCGTGAGGCGGGATGCGAGCGCGTCGTCGTCGAAAAGGCCTCCGGCGCACGCGCCGACAGGCCGGAACTGACGCGCCTCCTGCGCGACATGCTGCGCGAGGGCGACACGCGCTCGTCATCTGGAAACTCGACCGGCTGGCTCGCTCTCTGAAGCAGCTTATCGAAACCGCCGAAAACCTGAAGGGCAGGGGGATCGGCCTCGTCTCCCTGACGGATGCAATCGACACGTCGTCGTCGGGCGGGATGCTGGTCTTTCACATGCTCGGCGCGATAGCCGAATTCGAGGGTGCCCTGATCCGCGAACGCACAGCCGCCGGACTCGCCGAGGCGAAGCGCAAAGGCAGAAAAGGCGGTCGGCCTCGCCGCCTGACGGAAAAGGACACGGTGGCGGCAAAGGCTCTACTCGCGGACGGCTCCTTGACCTCCAAGGAAGTCGCCGCGCGCTTCGGAGTTTCCAAGGCGACGCTCTATCGCTATATCTCCTGAAAAACCCCCAATCACCGCCTTCTTCAGTATGGTGGCGGCTCAGGATTCGGTAGAGCTATATTGACATACGGCGTCACGCTCTTATCACACAGAAGACGGAACGTGGCCGTTTTAGCAAACAGCTCTTGAGGAACAGATATATGAAATGCACATGGGATTTCTGAGCTGCCATCTCCAATATCTATAATATTTGTTATCTTCCATTCACGGCCTACAATCTTATCCATGCTCCCGTAATACTTTACAACCTGCCCGTTTTTAGTTTCAATTCCAAGTTCTGCTTTGCATTTTTCGGGACCAGAATGAGTTACAACAGCCTCTATTTCTACATTTATATTTTGCTTCGGACGAAAAAATACATCTGTGTCTTGATAGACGAATACTGCTCTAACGTCCCGGATTGATAGCTCTGTCTGCACAGACGGCTTTTGAAACAATGTTATAAACTTTTCTGCTGACTCTACGATTTCCTTCATATTCCCAAGCACAGCAGCAACTCCGGCAATAATTGCTGCAGCTACCCCGCACCCCGCGCCGGCCATCTTAATCCAATATGACACTGAGCTCTGGATTGCCATCGGTTGAACTCTCGCGTCAAAAGCCTGTCCAAAGCCACGTTCTTTAACTGGCCAGCCAATCATGGAGTGGTCAAGCCGAATGTTAGTTCATGAACGCGGTCGGGACCAGCGGCTGAGCACCAAGCGGAGCCTTTCGGCGTTCCAACACAGCGGCATCGCCGCTGTGCCGTGCAAAACGGCACAAAAATGCAATGTTATCTATATGTTTCATATACGTACAATGATATTCGAAACTCTTGAATTCAGCCAAATTCTTCCAAGAGAGAAGTAGAGAAAGGCGCTATCCCTCCAGCGCCCCAATCATCTCCACCCGTGTGGCATGCCGCCCGCCTTCGAAGTCGACGGTCAGGAACGCGTCCACGATATCGAGAGCCAGCCCTTCGCCCACCACGCGCGCGCCAATCGAAAGCATGTTGGCGTCGTTGTGTTGGCGGATCATGCGAACTGAGAATGTGTCGGCGCAGACGCCGCAACGGATGCCCTTTACCTTGTTCGCCGCCATCATGATGCCCTGGCCTGTGGCACACAGGATGATGCCAAACCGGCAATCGCCCGAGGCGACCAGTCGCGCTGCCGCTTCCCCGTGCTTAGGAAAGTGTGTGCTCTCCGGCGTTGTCGGTCAGATATCGACCACCTCCCAGCCATGCTCCGCGATATGACCGGCAATGGCCTGTCGGAGCTGAATGGTGGCGTGGTCGCTGGAGAGGACGATGCGATTATTGGCTATCATGTCTTGTCGGTAGCGCCATCCTGCTTCGAAAGCCAGTCATGTCCCGGCTGACGCATTTGATTTTTTTAAGCGCTCAGGTGCCGCCCCCGCATCACCCTGGCGAGTGAACGAAGAGGATGACGCCCCATGCCCGAGCCGCACACCCTCTTGGCGCAGAAGGTCCGCTTATGGCGCATCCTTGCCATTGTCATGGCTCCGATTGAGCTGCGATGAGGCCCGTAGCGGCCGATCGGCGGACCTTTGATCCGCGCGTGTTGCACGACCATTTAATGCGCATCGAGCGAGAGCGCGCAGAGCGCGCTGGGATCAAAATGGAAGGCGAAGACTGCGAGTTTTTCGAGAACGCCCGTGAGAATGAGAGATGGGAGGATCGGTTCGAGTCGATGAAAGACCTGTTGACCGCAAAACGGCTCGGAACTTCCTGAGCCGAAGAGCCTAGACGCCGACCGTGCGCGGCACCCCACGACCGATTTTCGCAATGCGAGGTCTCCCTCGTCCTATTCGCCTGCATTCGCGACGATCATCAGAGCATCCTCCACAGCGCCGCTGAACTGGGTCAGCTCGCTGGACCGAGGAAAATGGCCGCGATTTCATCCATCAACGGATGATGGATCCCCACCTCACAGAATTCGTTGAACTCCTCGCGAATTGTCTGCTCCCACGTCGGCGCCAAGAAGACGAGACTTCCGATATCCTCACTGCCCAGTTCGCCGCGCCACTTCAAATAGAGCTGCCGCGCCTCGTCCGTCCTCCCCGCAAACATGAGCACATGGGCCTGGGCGATGTCGCGTCTCTTTCGATCCGTCTCGAAAGGTGCTCGATCCGCAACATTGATGCCTTCGGCCAGGTCTAGGGCGGCCGCGTCGCGCTCTCCGATCGCCCACCGGGCCAGAGCCCGCAAACGATAGGCGTCGAGATCGGCAGGACGCTGCTCGATGACCGCCGTGAAATCGGCAATGGCTCTGATGTGATCGCCTTTGGCGCGCCATGCCCGGCCGCGGTGGCGACGGGCCTCTACATCGCCAGGTTCGCGCGCGAGAGCCTCGGTGAAGTCGGCGATGGCAAGACCAAGGAGACCCGCCGATAAATAAGCGCCGCCCCGCCGCACGAAGCTTTGGGCCACCAAATGGGGATCGGCGTTTCCGCCGAGCTCGATCGCTTTGCTGAAATCGGCGATCGCTGCGTGATATTGCGAGGCTCCGTAACGCAAGCATCCCCGATCCATATGATACCCGACGAGCAGATCGTGCCAATAACCGCAATCGTGATCGCGCGCGACCGCGACGCTCAAATCGGCTATGGCGAGGTCGAAGTCTTCCTCTCTTCGCGATTGCATCCATCTGGCGTAATAGGTCTCGGCGCGATCGACATAGAGATCCTGGGTCTCCGCTTCGGAGCATAGACTCAGCGACTTGGTAAAATCGGCGATGGAAGCGTCGAAGCGTTCGACCGAGCGATGAGCGCGGGCGCGCCACCTATAGGCGTCGGAATTCCTCGGGGCGAGCGAGATGGCGCGATCGAGGTCGGCAATGGCGCTGTTCAAATAGAGGAGCCTTTTCGCTGGCTTGTTGTTCGGTCGGTTCGCACGGCTCACAAAAGTCTCGCCGCGCGCGACATAAGCGTCGACACGCGTCGGGGCGATTCGAAGACACTCGGTGAAATCGGCTATAGCGTCGGGATATCGGGCTTTTTGGAACCAAGTGCGCCCGCGCATATAATAAGCTTCGTCGGAACCGGGGTCGAGCGTGAGCGCCCTCGTGAAATCGGCGATGGCGGCGTCCCGCTTGTTCAGCCAGTGCAAACACGTCCCGCGTTCGAGAACCGCTACCTTGTCGTCAGGGTCGATTTCCAACACCTTGTCGAGGTCGGCTATGGCGCGAGGCAGATCGTCTATGCGCCGATAGAGAATGGCTCGAAAGGCATACCAAGCAGCGTTTTCGGGCGCCGCCTCGATGGCGCTGGCCAGATCGGCGAACCCGCGATCGCGATCGCCGAGGTCGAAGTGGAGGAAGCCGCGCGTCGCGTATGCGTAAGCGTTACAGGCGTCGAACGTTATCGCCTTTGTGAGCTTGTCGAGGGCATCGCGTGTGTCGCCCCTGTCGAGCGCAGCGAGAGCCTGTTCGGTCGCCTTATCGGACAGACGAGGAATCGGAGTGCTCATCTCGGCCACCGCAATCTTTTCATCCGCGATTCCTTCGACCGAAATGGCGATCGTCGACGACCACGAGAGACACGTCTCGGGATGAAGTATTACGACCGTTCGGTTGCGACGATTTCCGGCAATTTCGATAATCGCATTGATAGAACCGCGCTCGTTCCGAGTCGAGTCCATCGATCCGAACCCTGGCGAGAGCAGATCTAGATGCCCGTCTCGGATTGCCGACGATTTAACCGGATCGAGCCGAAAGAGATCGGATGTCGCCCGGAGGCTCCGATGGCTCGGATTGTCGACGCGTCGCAGGGAAATCGAGCGACATCGACGCCGCGGAGCTGTCCGGGCTCACCGAGCGCGTTGCCTTCGACATGCTTCAACGGGACCTCGCCCCCATAGATCCCACGCAATGGACCTCTGCCCCAGCGCTTCACGCAGAAACGGATCGAACCCTTTCGCAGCGCGGTCGCTTTTTCTTCCCCTTAGGCATGTTTCCCCAGCGACTACGCAGGCGGCTGTCTCGAGCTCCGACGTCAGATCCGGCTTTGCGCTTATACGGACTCCCAGCAGCAGGGAGCACGTGATCCCGTCCCCAACCGCGGCGCTCCTATCCCTGTGTTCACTCCGGTTCGGCCATTCCCGACTGGCTCTTCTCCTGACGGGGTCACGAGACGCCGCTTCGAATTGTCGCGGGGCGAGTATGCGTGGCGGCGGATTTTCGAGGACGATCAGACGCCGACTTCGGTCGATTAGAGGGGGCCGGCGACCGTGGCTTTCGACTGCGCAGAGGCGTCGACGCGGGGAGCGCCATTCTCGCGCCGCGCCTTTTCCTGTGCCGCCACTCGCGCAGCCTTCATCCGATCGCGGAGAAAGGCGAGACGGTGCTTGGCGTTGGTTGCTTCGCTTTCGGTGACCGTCTGCGTCACCATACCCTCCAGATTGACGCGTGGCGCCCCGGCTGTCATCCCGCGCAAATAATCGAGGGAGGTCACATAGAGCCATAGAGCTTTACGCACCCTCGCCAGGTCGAGATCCGGACGGCGCTCGAGGATCTCGGCGTGAATGCCGATCGCGACAGCCGGTCGACCGCGGGCGTCACGCGGTTTGAAGCAGGCGGGAAAACTCACCACGAGCGCGGCGAGCACGGCATGACCTTCGCTCGCCGCCACTTTACGCGACCGCGCTTTGCTCTCGAACTCGGCGAGAAGCTTCTCGGCCTGCTGGATTTCGTCGGACGTGACGACCGTTCGCGCGACGCCATCGAGATCGACGCGCGGAAGTCCGGCGATCACGCTGCGGTAATATTCCGGGCCGGCGGTGTAGACCTGCAGAGCTCGCTTCAGCCGTTCGGGATCGAAGCCAGGCCGGCGGAGGAGGATGTCCGCCTCCACTCCGGCGGCAAGCGGCGGCTGGCGCTTCTCGCCATGTCGCTTGAAACAGGCGGGGAAGGCGTCGATCAATTCGTCGAGAAGAGCGCGCACTTCGGCATGAGAGCGCACCCGTGCTTCCCGGTCGATCGCCCCCTGCGATTGGGCGATCGCTTCGTGTTTTGTCGATTCGATCATGAGACTCCGTCTTCGTGAATGGCGAAAAAACACCGGGGACCAAACGACGCAGCCGCGCAATCGACAATCGCTCCTTCTGATCGAGAACGCATGCGGCATCGCCTCTCACGGGCTGCGGCCGCAATCACGCCACTATCGTCACACCGCCGACCGCCCAGTATGGAATTTCACGCAAGATCGGCGCGCATGGCAAGACCGACGCGCAGTAGGGAAGTTTCGATTCAGATACGCGCACCTCCATGTTCGGCTCGGGACGTCTTCCGACACGAGGAGGTCCCATGTTCTCATTTTTGACTCGACCAACTTATCGCGGCGAAACCCGTCGCCGAAACGTAACGAGGCTCGCCGTCGCTCTCCTGCTGCCGTTCGCCGGTCCTGCCTTTGCCGGCGATCCTGTTCCGGTTACGGAAAGAGGGCTCCCCCAGACGGTTCATCCGACGTATGCGGAGAAGGGCGCGCCGCAATTCTCCTATCCGACCGGCTCGACCGACGTCGGCTCCGGGGGAGAGAACAATTCCGGAGGCGGCGGCAACATCGACTACACCGCTTGCAGCGGCTGCGATCCACTGCAAACGATGAACGCGCAATCCTGGGGCGGCCAGGCGTGCGACGCCGCCACGACCGTCGGGGTGAGCTGCGCGTCGCTCGCAGCCACTTGCGTCATGGAATCGGGCTGCAAAAACGTCCAGGGCGCTGGCACAGTCTCCGGGGCGTTTCAAATGACCAATGCGACTTATACGGAAACGATCAATGAGGCGGCGGCAGACAATCCGAACGCCGGGATCGACACGAGCCTCGCCGGCAAAAGCGATCCCGCCAATCAAGCCTGGGGCGCAGCGCAATACGAATACAACGGCGCCACGTATCTCCAAGAGAACGGCATACCGGATCCAACATTCACCGACGTGCGAGGTTACTACCAATTCGGACCGGCGACCTCCGTCACCTTGGCTGACGCCAAGAACAGCGACAACCTCGAAGAAATTGTCCGCTTGTCGCCTCAAGCGATGGCGGCGAACGGCATCACTGCGACAACCACGGTCGGCGACTGGCGGCAATCCATCGCCAACCGCGTCGGCCCCGCGGCCGGACAGACCGTGCTCAATTAGCCGCATTACGCGAAGGAGAAAGCATCATGACACCATTGTTTAGCTCGATCTTTACCGTAAGCCTCCTCGTGATGCAGACCGGAGGGGCTGGCGATTTCACTTCAGTGAGGCCGATCGAAGGCTATAAGTGCTTCAGAGTCTACATCCCCGAAGAACGGAGATTTGATCGTAGCGCGGTTCCTCCGGTGTTCGCGGCGCCGACCGAGGCTTCCAAACTGATTGGACATAGCGGGGTGGCCGCCTTCGTAAAATGGCCGATGAACGAGGTCGATGGCTTCGTCGAGATCATATGGGGAGGTCAGGGCTTAAAGGCCTGGATCCACAAGGACGTCCTGCGACCCTGGCATACGAAGCTGAGCCCGCCCGGACCAGCATCGGATTGCGTGCCGACATTGATGTCGAACGGGAGGATCGGAATCGGCAACGCCATTCCGTATAAACGTCAGTAGCAGTCCGCCGAGCACTTTTCATTGAATGCTCCGCGCGAATTCCGATCCGCGCCATCGCCCTGACCTGCTGTCGTGGCGATGGCGTCTCCAGACGACTGATGACGAGCTCGAGGCGCCGGCGCGGGAGCACCGTAGCGGCGCAGTCGAGCAAAATGCGCTCGGCCGCGTCACCGCCCGCCCAATCAATTTTCCACGCAATGATTTCGGTTAGCCGCTGGCTTCACGACAGGCCGCGGATTTTGACGCTCTGCGCCGGAGCAGCGTCATCAGCACCGGCCCGACAGAGAAATCGCCTTGCTCGGCCTTGGCTGTGAGGACGCGCAGATAACCGCCGGCGCTTTTGATTTCATCGCCACGCTGCAGAATCGCGGCGACGACGATCGACGCGTCGCGTTCGCCCAGGACGTCCAGCGCGTGCGCCCAGGCGTCGGGTGATATGCCCAGCGCGGGTCTGACGATCGCCGCGGCGGCCCGAAACTCCGCCCAATTGCCGATCTCGCCGCCCTTGGCGTAGTCGACGATATCGGGGCACGCGGCGAGCGTCATTGGGAGCGAGTCGGCGCGTGGCGCCGCGCGCTTCTCTCCGGCCGCCCGGCCGTGGACGCGGGAGGGATCACTGCGCTCGGCTCTCGCGGCGCCGGGATCTGAACCGCCCGGCTCGGGCCTTTGGGGCCTGCCTTCTCGAAGGCCGAAATCAATATCATGACTGTCTGTGGTTTGATTCTGTATGTGGCGCTCATTCGAGGCGTCATTGGCGCTTATATTTCCTTCTTTAGCGCGCGTTTCCAACAACGTGCCGATTTGTTCGGCGAGCACGGCGAGCTCGTCCGCCAGGGCGTCGAGATCGGCTCTCGACAGAGACCGCGCGTAGCGTCCGGCGACCGACAGATATTGTCCGTGCAAGCCTTCCCAGTCCGCGGAAATGGCCTCCTCCAGGCCGATCACGATCATTTTGACGATGTCGCGTCTCATCAGGGATATCCGTTCGCGCAGGAGCGCGATCGCTCTGTCCTCGGCTCGAACCTCCTCTGCGAGGCGCTCGATCTCGGCCGCACGCGCGACGAGCGGCGATAGATCGAAGCCGAAGGCCGCTTCGATCTTATCTTGCCGCCGTCGCGCGAAGCGTTTGCCGTTGGGAGAATCACGTCGGATGACGAGGCCTGCATCGACGAGGAAGGCGAGATGGCGGCGCAGGGTCGATGGCGCCATGCCGTGCGCGCGGATGGAGAGCTCCTTGTTCGAGGGAAAGACGACAAGGGGCGCGCCGGCATTTCTGGCCAGAGCGAGCGCGGTCTCCGGGTGGAAGGTCAACAGAGCGTGTAGAACTGATAGCGCCCGATCGGTGACTCCGAGCATCTTCTTGGCTTCGGTGAGGGAGCGAAACAGCCGCCATTTGTGGACGACCGCGTCTGTCGCGCTGGGCTGACCCGCAAATTCGCTGGTTGCAATCTGAGTGGCCACCATGGCGAGCGACAGCGGCCGCCGCCCGAACGGCGTCGTTAAATGTGTCTGCACGATCCCTTGCCTTTTCTGGTTCAGGCAAAAGAAATCCGCTCGCCGAAACGGCGCCGACTCTTGACAGCGATTGTTGGAAGTGGTCCTCTGATCTTGCTAATGGATCGGCTGAGGGCTTCCGGAGCGGCGACGTTTCGGAGGCCTATTCTTTTGCGTGATGAAACTCCCGATCGTTCGTTTGAAAGCGGTTCGGCCGCATGCGTCGTCGACGGACGCGGCGAATTCAATGCAGTGAAAATCGAACGCTATCGCTCAGTCTCCTTTGTTTGATGATGTGTTTGCGATCCTCGCGTCGTCACCGGTGACTCAGGCGTCATGCGCCGCCGCAGATCGCAAACGATTCAGGCGCGCCATTCCGAGGTCCCGCCTGGCGTCCCCGTAAGCGGTGGGACAATGACGCCCTACGGGAGAAGCGCTTTCAGCTCCTCGTAGGCGCCGTCGAACGGCGAGAAATCTTCATTGATATCCTCAGCGCCCGGTCGCGCGATCGCGCGCTTCAAATCCCCGTCGAACTCGTCGATCTCATATCCGTCGAAACGCTCCTCCGCGATCGCCTGGAGGACGAGCGGCCGAAGCGCGGACAGACCGAGACGCGCAGCGAGCGTCGCCCAACCGAGCCAGACGATGGGGTGATCGTCGAGCTGTTCGTAGACGTCGACCAAGAAATTGGCGACGACTTCTCGATCGATCTTCTCTTGATACGCGAGCATCGCAAGCACGTTGATGAGGATATTGTGGCGCGCGATTCTATGCGCCTTCGGATCGCGCACGGCCTCGAAGAGAGGTTCGGGATCCCCGTCGAACACGGCGGCGATGACACGGTGGCCGATTTCGTCGAACGCGGATTCGAAGCCCGGATAATCGGTGAATTCCGGACAGCGGATCAAGCTGGCGAGCGGTCGATAGGCGCTCTTATCGCCCCAGTCGCCGAGAACGAAAAAGATGAGCAGCACAGGAGTGGGGTTGTCAGCGCGCTCTTTCGGAGATGCAGAAAGATATTTCTCGATCTCGATCAGAAAGAGAGGAAGCATCTCGTCGCGTCTGCGCGAAGCTTCTTTGAGCGCGCCTTTCGGTAAGCGCCCGTCGGTAAGATAGCGGCGGGTGAGTGATCGCAAAATCTTTTCGGGGGTCATGGCGGGAGGCGTCATGGATGCTCCTTATGATCGACAAGGCGCCGGACTCGCGCCCGCTTCTGAAGCGTAAGCGGTAATTTAGACCGAATAATCGGCGTCTCTCTCACTTCGGCTTTTCGTTCCATATCAGACCCATTTTTTTTTGCATCGGAGGAGATGCTCGTCGCGAATCGACGCGCATCGATTTTGGCGCGCCTCTGCGCGAATGTTGCGAGAAGGTGGCGCGGCGACGCCAATGCGGGATTTTTAGGTGCGTCGAAATGACTCACTCGACAGGATCCGCAATTTCGACTCGCTCAGCCGGCGGACGCCGAAAAGGAATGAGTCGTGAAAGGAAGTTAGAGCGTAAGCGTTGCTGTCGTGACGGCTTTTGATGCGGGAACTGCGGGGGATTGCTTAGGGGCGGGCTTTCTGTATGTTCGGGGGAGACCAGTGACGAAGGCGGCGCGCGGGGTTCACACCTGCCGCCATTTGCGTGCGCATTGATTTCGATGCAGCGACGTTGAAAGCAGACGCGCAATGTGCGTCACGCAATATAATTTCATTCGATCAGGGGGCCGCGAAATGACCGCATCATTGCCGAGGCGCAGACAGCCGCGCGTTGTAATTTCCGCGCACGAACCGACCGCTTTGCAGGACGGTCAGCAGCAAGCCCTCATTCAAGGGGCGCTGCTTCGAGAATGCGACGAAACCGTCTTCCGGTTGATGAAGTTCTCTCGTCAAAGGGCCTCTAGCCAGGCGTCGAAGGGGCGAAAGCTACACAACCAACGAAGCGGCGCCGATGATATTCGAGATATCGAGCATTTGGTTGGGCAGATCGTGGCGACCGTCCCGGAAAACGAGGACGAAGTGTTGGGCAAAGCGGCGGTCTATCGCGAATACGCGAACTTAAGCGACAGGCAGCCGGGTTTGTTGGCGATCATGGTGCAAGAGACCAGCCGCGAGCTGGAGCGACGTGTCCTGGGATTAAAGAAGCATCCGATCGGAGAGAACTGATTTTTCAGGCCCGCATTCGCGCGCGTGTCACCTAGCGTCTGGTGGTCGAAAGGAGACCGCCATGAAATCGCACTCGCTTACGATCGCCACGATATTCGCCTCGACGCTTGCCCTGGCCAAACCAGGGATATCATTGGCTGGAACAGAGAATGACGCGGGTGGGTCGGGAGGCCCGCCCACGTCCGAATTGCCGAAGAGCGCCACGGGCATAGCTCTCGGCGCGGCGAAGCTTTCTCCCCTTGCGCAGGAACTCGTCGAGCAGATGCCGGCGCTCAGACATCTCGCGAGGAGCGGCGCGCAGCTATTCGACGCGGGTTCGACCCATGGTCTGCGCGCAGTCGTCGCGCGACAGCGCGAAGAGTTCATGATCTTGCAGGTCACGCCGGACGGCGAGGCGATCGTCGCCGGCGTACAGACCGATTTGTCGGCGGATCTGCTGCTGACGATCGCGGGACGTGACGAATCGCGCGTGACGGAGCTCGGCGCGAGCCATGGGATGCGTGGGCTATTCGTGCGCAATGGACGACAGTTCCAGGTGTTCTATGCGACGCCCGACGGCGAGCGAGTGATCCCGGGCGTGATGTGGGACGCGAGCGGAAAAAACATCACGCGCGAACAAGTTGCTCCTTTACCGGGGTGGCGCCGACAGTGACGATCGGCGGGGAGAAGGAGACTGAAGCCGTAGGCAGCGCCGGACGGAACAAGACCATCTCGGCATTGGAGGCCGCCCGTAGCGCGACCTTTGGAACGATCGGCTCCGAAGCCGCGCCGCGGATCTACGTCTTCATCGATCCGTTGTGCGGGTATTCGGTCCGCGCCCTGCAGCAGATGCAGCCTTTCGCCGCGGCCGGGAGAGTGCTCGTCGCGATCATCCCTGTGTCAGTGCTGGACTATGAGGATGAAGGCCGGAGCACCAAGAGCGCCTTGGCGATGTTGAGCAAGCCCGCCGATCAAATGGCGACGGCCTGGTCGCATGGAGATTTGAACGGGCCGGCGTCGAACGAAGCGGAAGATCTGCTTCGACGAAACATGGCGATCGCCGAGGCGATCGGGCTGCGCGGGACGCCGACGGTGATCTGGCGCAAGCAGGATGGCTCCGAGGGGCGCATCGACGGGCTGCCGGAGGATTGGAATGCAGTGATCTCATCGATAGGGAGCGAAAGCCATGCGGCGCGATAGATGGAAACCGACACGATCGGAAATGCCGAAACGGGTTTCGCGGCTGAACCGAGCATGGAGCGGGGTGAGGTGGATCGGCTCCATTCCGGGACGCACATTCCCAAAGCCCGAAGTCGCCGAAGGCGGCCGCATGCTGTCGGGTTTGATCGCAACGGTTCGTCGTGGAGCGCGACGCGACACGCGGTTCAGAGTCGATGAAGATCGCCACTTCGATCTCGAGGCGACGGCGTTTCTGCACGGAATGAAGGTCTGGCAGGTCGAGGTTCTCTTGCAGCGCCGTCGCCGGCAAAGCGCGCTGGCTGCTTATATCTTCTTCGGCGCGGCGTGGGCGCTCTTCGCCTACTGGCTGTTCGAGATCGCGATCACGCCATGGGCGTCTTGGAGCATAGCGCCGGTTCTGGAGTTTGCGCCGTTCTGCTTATTTCTGTTTCTGACGGCGTTCCAAAGCGCGTTGCAAAATTATCAACTCCGAACGCGGCGGCTGGCGACGGCGTGGGAATATCTCACCACGTCCGAGCAATTCTGGCCGAGCTGAATCGCGCGCGCATTTCCGGGTCGACGCCGCCTGTTCTCGGCGGCGTCGATGACCGCACCGAGAAAGGCACGGTGCGCTACAATTTCTGAACGATCTCCAGCATGGCGAAAAAGGTTCAGGCGATGCGCAGGTTTTGTCCGCGCATCGCCCGACCCATTTCGCCTGCAACTGTGAGCGACGCCAACTCGCCCGGGCGACGCGCCCGGCCGACAATCGCGCGCGGAGTTCGATCAGAACGTGCCGGGAGGCGCGTTGCGGGAGCCCCCCGCGGCCCCGGTCGCCCAAGGCGCTGATTCGTAGTTGGGCCGCGTAGCCTGGGTGGAGGGTTCCACCGGCTTGACCACGGTTCCGTTCCTATCGATCACCGACGGCCGCCATGTGGCGTTGGCTTCGCCATAGGCGGCGTAGGGGTCGTAGAAGGGATGCCGGACGGTGGGGGCGCGAGGCGCGTCGTGATCGGCCGGGGCGTGGACATTTCCCGAGGAACACGCCGCGAGCGGGAAGGCGAGGCAAATCAGGGGAGGAAGAGATGTCGCATGATGGTCTCCTTTCGGGAGGCCGATCATGCGACGAGGCTGCGCGAATTTGGCGCCCTATCTCGGCGCGTCAATCATCGAGTGATTTCCAAAGATAGGCGATGCGCGGCCCCAGAGCATCGGGGCGGGAAAGGATCTCGCCTTTCGACCATGCGTCGAACATCTGGTACATTATCGACTTGAGCTCCGCATATTCCGGACGGCCCGCTTTGCCTTGCTCCGAGGCTTTGAGGAGGGTCAAAAGCGTTTCTTCCATGCCGCTTCTGAAATCCTGTGTCTTCAACAGCTTTCTGGAAGTCTCTTCGCCATGACTATCGGAGTTGGCCAGAGACTGTCGCAGGGATTCGTTTTCCGCGGCGAGCTGAGCGTTGCGCCTCCGCTCTTCATTGAGGAGGTCCATCCAGGCGTTGAAATCGTTGATATGGATCGAACGCCAGCCGGCGCGATACTCGGCGTCCTGCCGGGCGTTGAGATTGCGCAGGGCCGCTTGTTCGCCATTGCGAAAGCCACGCCTTTTGCCATCCTCAAGGCCATCGGCTTCACCACTCGAATAGCCGCTGGAACGGCCCGCCGCATACCAAAGGAGGCCACTCCCGGAGCCGGGTTCGTCGTCGTCACTCATCTCAGGCCTCCTTATTATGATCTCCGACGTCCGTTTGTGCGCTCAAGGTCGAGTCGACGTTACCGCCTTTCGCCGAGCTGTCAGCGGGACCAGTGATACCCTTCCGCGGAGAGGATAACGCTCGGGTCGAAGAGGACCCTACACCGTTTCCGCCACTTTGTCCCGACGAGTCAGACAACTGATTTCTCGCGTATCTGTTGATCGTTTTGATCGTTCCCTCGGTGCCTGTCCATGCGGCCGCCTTGCTGAACTCGTCCATGTCGACACGGTTCGCGGGCGAGAAGCCCAGCATCTTGGGCACATGATGCGGTATGAGCGAGATCAGTCCGAAGGCTTTGATCGCGACGACGATATGCAGCAAGACGAAAATCGCCAGCAGGACGACGAGCCCGATCAGATTGGTGACGAACCAGCCCTTTTCGAGAACGAAATGCACGGCGACTCCGAAGCTTATACGAATGAGCCAGGAGACCGACGAGAACACGAAATAGCCTGCGAAGAGCCCGAGGAGCATGAGGACCGGCCGGAACAGCACGTTGAAGAGCAGCTCATAGACCTGGATGGCGCGGCCATGCAGGCCCTCGCCTTCGAACGTCATATGCGCGACCATCATGAGCGGCACTGCAATGACCGCCTCGATCACCAGGATCAGATAGCCGGTCACGCCGGCGATCCACATCACCCAGGGGATCATCGGGAGGACATAGGCGATCATGATCCCGGGAATGAGAAGCGCCAGGAGACCGAAGAACAAGGGCGTCAACAGCGCCTTAAAGACATCGGATACCGTGGCGAGTCCGGCGGCGGCGAGCGCGCCTGCGAAATTGCCGGTGAGCAAAGAGAAGGCGGCCGCTCCCGTCTGGACGGTCCCGGACGACGCCGCGATCGCGAGCCCGTAGGCAGTCAGCGCCGCGGTCATGAGATATTGACCGAGCGTGATGAGCGAGCCGAACGGATCAGACCATTGGTTCGACGTCGGTGAGATGCTGTTCGCGATATAGTTCAAGAGAGGCTCGTTGAGATTGATCGAACGAAAAACCCGCTCGATCCACGAGCCGCCTTCGCGAGCGGCAGCGTTGCCGAATGTGTCGGCGTTGCCGGTCGGAGGATTGGCGCCGTCGGCGGTGTTCACATAGGTGCGCAACTGCGCGAGGAAGTTGTCGCTGGCTTGGATGAGCGGGGCGAGATCGGTCTTGAGCGCAGTGCTCCAGCCGCTGTAGCTCGGACCATTGACGATCGGTAGGTCGTTGAGCAGCGACAGCGTGCGCCCGTTCAATTGGGCGAAGGTCAGATAATAGGACCCGGCCGAAGCCCATCCGAGCGTCGACAAATCGGTCGTCGTATTGTTGATGAGACCGAGCTTCCCAGCGCGCGCGTCTTGCGGCTTGATGGCGTTCTGGAGCTGCTTCTGAATGTCGCTGGCCGCGGAGGTGAGCTGCTGCGTGTAATCTCGGGTCGCGTTCTGATAGGCGGCGAGCAGTGGGGTGAGCGCCGAGGTCTGCTTCGTCTGCCAATAACTTTTCGCGACGCTCTCGGCGACGGGACGAATATCCGATGTTATGACGTTCTGCAGAATTTCTTTCTGCTTGGCCGTCATGTCCGTGTTGACGCCGGCGATCGGCTGCTGCGCGCCGGAGGGCTGGTTGACCGTGATCGTGCCGCAGCTCGGCGAGCCCGTCTGATTGCCGGGGGACAATGAATAGGCCCAGGTGGTCGAGCCGGAAACGAGCGTCGGCGTCGGGGCCGGCGCGATTTGCGGATTGGCGGTCGCCTCGTTGACGAAGGCTCGGCAGAGCTCGTTCTCCAGGACGCCGAGCACGATATTCTTCGTGCCGGGGATGATCGGCGTGGCGATGACCATCGCATCCGGCCCCATGGCCTTGATCGCGAATTTGAAGAGCGATCCCGCCATACCGATGCCCCACATGGAAGTTTGGACGACGGCGGCCTGGCCGATCGAGAAGCCGGACGTTATCGGAAACATCATGATGGCGGCGAAGCCAATCCTCACGACGAACATCGAGGTCATCGAGTTGGTGAGCAGATTGCTGGTCTCGGCCGTGCGATAGATATTCCAGATGGTCAGATAGCACACGTAGAACATGCCGAGAGCCATGGAGAAGCCGGTGAACCGACCGAGCAGCTCGCCGATGACAGTGGCGGCCGAGCCGGTGCATGTCGCGGATTGCGCTCCGCCGTTGCAGCTGCTTCCGTTGATGGGGAAGACGGCTTTGATCACTTCCGCGGCCCAATCCTGACCGGGATCGAGCGCGGACCAGCTGACGTCGTAGTTTGGCGTCGTCGGCGCGGCGGATTGGGCGAGCGCCGGCGCGACATAAGCCAGGGCGATGAGGGCGATCGATAGGGTGGGAAAGATTCGGCGTGACATGATGTCCTCGCGTGTCGATTGGCCAAAGCGATTTCGGGTGGCGAAAGAGGCCGTCAGGGTCCCGGGCTCGGGGAGGGCCGCGCTTCGGGATCTCGGTGAAACACGGCTTTGATTTTTTCGAGCACTTTTTCGACGATCTCACGGGCCTTTTCGCCGAGGTGCTCCAGCATGCTACCGTCGCCCTCTTTCTTCGGAATAGAGGAAGCGGCTTCGCCGACGGCAGCGTCGAGCTTTTTGAAATGCTCGTTCCAGTTCGAAGCATTGGGATTTGAGGCAAGAGCCGAGATAATCGCTCCTCGGTCCTTACCGTATTGGATGAGCGCTTCGGCGGCTCGATCGTAAGCGGCACCGAATGCGTTATTCTGACCGATCGCAGCCTTCAATTCCTTGCGCAGCCCTTCGAACGGGCCTCCGGCCTTCATGCCCTCGAGCACGACATTCATGCCGCCCTTGTTGTTGGCGGCGGCGTCCTGGATACGATTAAGGATCGAGGCTCCCGGCGCGTCTCGAAGCGCGCCCATCGCATCGAGGGCCGCACACCCGGACGCATCGGCGGCGTGGAGCATCGAGTCGTTGCGTTTGGACTGCATGCGCGTGTTCTCGAAGTTCTGCAGGCGCCGCTGGACGTCTTCGGTGTTCGCCTGCTTCTCACGCGCCGATTGCTCGCGCGGCTGTTGAGCGCCAGGCTGCATTGCCGCTTGTGACGACGGCGTGGCGGCCTCCAGGATTCGCCCGATGGCGCTGGCGGAGCGCCCGACGGCCCCGAGCGCCTTCCCGAACACGCCGCCGACGACGAGCTTTTCCTGCACGAATTGCACTTCATGTTTCGTGGTGGGATCAGTCTCGTCCTCGTCCGGCGCTCCCGACGATGCCGGCGCTTTCGGCGCGTTGCTAGGCGTCGCCGGCGAGGCGGGTCGAGCGGCGGAGGCGGCAAGATTGCGGTCGTCATTGGCAGGCGTCGCGGGAGCCGGAGCGCCGCGCGAAGCAGGCGCTGGACCTTCGGATGACGGCGATTGCGAGGACTTCGCCTGTGCGTTCGGCGTGTCCTGGGCAGGCTCGGAAACAGTCGACGCGCGGGCCGTGGATGGAGGCGCAGCATCGAAGGCCGCGATCTCGATTTTGCTTCGATCCGGGGGCGAGGGGGGTGTATTCGCGGCTTCGTCCGCCGGCTTGTCGCGCAAGGTTACGCTCGGATCTGCCGGCGCAGCGAAAGCCGCTACATTACGCGGAGATCCTTCGGCGGTCGCGGGTCGCGTCGATGCTCCCTCGGACTCCGATTGCGGTGCGGCGTCGCTCGGAGCACGATCGAAATTCGCTGGCCAGGAGCCGGCCGTCGGATCATCTAAGGCGTCGATCGCCGCCTGCCTCGAAGTGCCGAGCCGAGTTTCGACGGTCGGTTCCGGTCCGTTCGCCGGAGGACCGGCAGACGAGACAGCGGAGACAGGAGGCTGCGCGGTCGGGCGTTCGACGTCGATCGGCGGATTGGCGATCGATTGCGCGACGGCCTCTCGGCGTGGGGCCTCCAGCACCTCGAAGGACAGGGCGAATATTTCGCCCTGGACTGCCTTCGTCGTCTGGTTCGATTTGGCGGCGATTTCCGCCGCCTTATCGCGAAGCCGCTGGACCAGATCGGGGTCGTCGAGCGTTTGGGTCTTTTGAAGAAGACTGCGCATCTGCTCGTTTTTGAGCCCAGGGCTCGACGCCGCCAGTTGCGTGAGCTGGTCGCGAAGGTCCCTGTCCACGCGCAACGGTTCGACGAGTTTTTCGGTGTCTTCGAGAGCATAGGCGAGATCCGTCTTGAATTTTGGATCGCGGAGCCGCTCGATCGGATTGTCCATGAACGCGTCGCCAACGCGATCGATGCGAGCGGCTAGCTGCGGATCCCGCGCTTCGATCCGCGGCCGCTGTTCCTCCAGCACGGCGAGCAGCCCGGCTGTCGCCATATAGTCACGGGCGCGGGTCAGCTCTTCGCCGATCGCCTTGCGCTCGCGCGGGTTCATTGCGCCGTTCAGCTCGGCGCGCAGCTCCTCGACATGTTGCGCGTTGGGCGCATCGACGCGCCGGTCGTCAGAAGCAGAGGTCGGATCGGGCTTGGGGGGAGAATTCTCGGGTTCGGTAGGCATGGGATGCTAGCCTCGTGGAACAGAGAAATGGAGAAGAATTTGTTGCGGTGGAGAGCATGGGTCGATCAGTTGGAGAGGTTCGGGGTCGGCAGCTCGACGGCGGGCTTCAGAGTTTGAAGGTCGCGTTCGGCGACAGCGGCGAGCGTCGTCGCGTTGACGCTCGCGTTCTTCATCGCCATCCGGTAGTTCTCCAGGAGCAGATAATTGGTGACGGCGAGCTCATTGGCGATCTCGCGTTCGACCGCGGCGGGCGTCATGCTCTGCAGCTGCGCCGCCCAATTGACGTCGCTGTAGCGGCGATGCACGTCGAGTTGCAGCGCCTGCACCCAGGAGCCGGTGTCGACGGCCGTAAGACCTTCGTTCTGCATCTGCTGCTTCTGCGCGGCATTGAGCGGGATCGACGGCGATTGAGCGGCGAGGACTTCGTTGAGAACGCTACGCGCCAGCGAGATGCGCGACTCGTATTGACGGCGCCGGACCGACGCCTCCTTGGCGACCAGCGACGTCATTTGCCCGCCGCGCTGCGCCGTCGGCACGATGGGTTGGATCAGATTGGTGACGTAATCATTGGCGGAATTGACGCCGTCCTGGCCGTCATAGGTGCCTGTGCCGAACAGCGAAGAGGCACGCTGATCGGCATTTTCACGTTGCGACGTGCTACAAAGGCCCGCAGCGGCTTCGTCCGCCGAGCAATATCGTGAATAGTGAAGCATATTGATCGCCTCGACGGCTTGCGAGGCTCCATAATAGGAAGGCGTGCCCTTTGCCGCTTCGCCGCGCTGGTCGGCGACGATCTGGATCGCACTGGCGACTTTCCACGATTGGCCCGCTCCGACAGTGATGGTCTGTCCGTTGTCGAGATGGGCGCAATGCAATGGGCTGACGACATGCTCGTCGCGGATCACGGCGTTTCGCTTATCGCGCTCGAACCGCGCCATAGCGGTGTTCGACGCGTCGGCGATCTGTCGTTGGGCAGAGACCTGCGCCTTCGAGTAATTGGCGTTTTGGGTAAAGCCCTGGCGAAGCAATGTCGTGACGTCGCCATAGGTGCTGGAGCCGAGCAAGCTCGCGAGAGGACCACTCAGACCCAACTGGCTCGTGATCGTGTTCAAGAAATTGTTGGCTTGGTCCTGAAGCTTTTGCAGCGCCTGCTGAACAGCGATCGACGTCGCATCCAAGACAGCCAATTGCGCACTTGCGGGTGACGCGCCGAAGACGATCGCGCCGAGAACGACGCCGGTCGTCGCGGAAAGAAGATGAGAGGTTTTGTTCATTGAAATTGCTCCTCACCAAAGGCCGATCGAGTTGGGAAGCGTGTATCCGGTCGGCGCACGACCGGAGCCGTTGACATAGAGACTGCCGCTCCCACCGGCCCCACCGATTCCGATGTAGCCCATGGGCGGCCCTCCGCCGCCGAAGCTCAGCTTCGGGCAGGAAAGACCGCCGCCGAGACTTCCGCCGAAGTTGAACGCGCCGAGATTGAAGCCGCTGAGCGTGATGCCGCACTGAGCGCTGCCGAGCGCCTTCTTCCAGGCGTTGGTCACGGCGTTGCAGAGCTGGCCTTCGATCGCGTTGAATAAGTTCGTCGGGTCCAGGAGATTGACCACGACATTGAGGCCGACGCCCTTCAAGATATTGTCGAGACAGGTCAGCGATTTGACGGTCTGGGGCGGTGCAATGTCCTTGTCGTCCGCGGCGATGCGCGCGGCGGCCGCGCTGGCGGCCTGTTGGTAGAGCGTCCCGCACGCGCCTGCGGAACCGGACGGCGGCGCGGTTTGCGCCAGAGCGGCAGTGGAAAGGGCAATCGAAAAGGTTGCCGAGATGATCGTTCGTCTCATCGATGAAGTTTCCTTTGATTGGTTTTGTCTCGATGGCGCTCCATCGCGCAGAGGGCGAGAGAGCGGATGCGAATGTGGGCGATGATGCGTCGGAGCAGCGCATGCCTGCTCGCAAATCGCGTCGCTCTACAGATTGCCTCGGTGGCGTCTCCCGCCTCGAGCGCGAAGAGAGCGGCGAGTATCACCTGCCGGTCGGGCTTATCGGGTTCGGTCAACCAATCGAGCATGCGCAGGAGGCGTTCGCTCCCGAGCTGCGCGAGCACGGACTGGAACAAGGTTCGAGCCGGATCGGTTCGAATGCATTGCGCTAGGCCTGGCGGGTCGAGCGACGCGGCGTCGTCGAGGGCGACGCCGAGAGCGACGACCGCCGACTCGATCGTAGGGTCCAACTCCGCGCGTCGAGCCGCGTCGGGCAGCTCGCTCATGAGATCTAGCTGGCTCGGGTGGAGCCAGCCGCCAATGTCCATTGTGACGAGATCGGGCATTCGGCCTCCTTTTCCGCTTGACGACAGAGTCGAAGCGTTGTGCGCGAATAACGAGCCGAATTATCTAGGGGTGACGGAAACGATGTTCTGGCGAACGACCGCACGAAGGCCGAGCGGACGAACGGCCTCGCGGAGCACGCTCGGCCATGGTCGACCGCCGCGCCAATCGACGAGGGCGCCGCGATCGTCCTCGCGGGCGAACCTGACCTTGACCGGAGACGGGACGATTTGCCGTATTGCGAAGGAGAGCGGGATACGATTTCCAAAGCCGCGGGCGCGGGGGGGCTTCAGCTCCCTGCGGGTCTTCTGCCCTTTCGCCACGAGTTTGGGGGGAGCGGAAGCCGCCGTCGCGGGCGGGGTGTCGCCTTTTTCGGACTGCAGCATCGCAAAATCGGCGTTGACCGGGACGGGCATACATAAAAGAGAAGGATTGGCAGGATCGTCGTGGCTCGCATAGCGTATGACTCCAGTGTGAGCCACGAAGCGTGCTATCGGTCTGCGCGAATGACGACGGAAATCGAAATGTAGAATTCAATCGAATCGAATTGGATCGCTATGAGGGGAAAGCTCGCGCCGATGGGGCGGCTGAATATGCTCAGTCGCGGCGCGCGGGCCTGAAAAGCTGGGGAAGATGAGTATGACCAAAAAAAAGGAAGTCAAAGAGCCAGTGGACGAAAAGCTAGGGTCCGATCCGTTCCTGGTGGAAATTGGCCGTCGCATCAAAAAATTGAGAGTTGATGCGGGAATGACGCAAGAGCATCTCGGAAATGTTGCAGGTGTGAGCTCCGCGTACATATATCTCACGGAGCGCGGACGACAGAATATGACGCTGAGTGTTTTCCGGCGGATCGCCGCCGGTCTAAAGGCGCCGATCGAGGATTTGCTTTCGGACGCCGAGCTGCAAGCTGCGCCGACGGATCGGTCCGTTCACCAGTTGGTGCATGTGGTCGATAAGCTGAATGAGTTCATGAATACCCGCAACGAACAAGACAAGGCGCTTACCAAAGAGGTTGAGAAAGTGGCTGCATCTCACGAACAGCTCATGAAATTTCTCAAAGATGGATCGAAAGGGAAGCCGCCTCGATAACCGGACCCGTATTTTAGGTTGACATTCCATAACGCATGAGTAGCCTGCTTCGGCACGAACCGGAGCAGACACCATGCTCGATTGCGATCGTCATTCATTTGAAACCACCCTTTTCAAAGCCACGCCCAACGAGGCGGGATTGCTTTTGGCGCTTTTGGGCCGAGAATTGGCCAGCGCCGAAGGCCTCATCGAAGGCATGTTGCGCGCCGGTCTCGGCGTCGACGCCATCGCAGCCTATTTGGGCAGTACGCGAACAACCATCCTCGACGAAATCTCGGACCGTGGGATTCCCATCGGCCTGGATCAGCTCGAAAAGCCATTCCGACCACGCAAGAACGCATGGTCGCTGATGGATCACACGCTGTTCATCGTCGGATGGACCTGTGGCGTCCATGTCCCGGCATTGGCCGAATTTCTCGGGCGTTCCGCGGGTTCGCTCTATGGAAAGCGGCGCCGCATCGGCTTGCCCACGCGACGTGTGCCGAAGACGGATGGTAGTCGGAAGTCCAAGCGGCCAAAGAAACCCGCCGCCGCAACGGCGACGACGCGCGACGCGGCCTCCGCGCTTGCGACGGGAAAACGGAGGCGAACGCATCGTCAGCCGTCCCCCGAAACATTCGCAACGCCGACGTTGCATGAGACACCGGAAACGCTGCAGACAGCGCCGAACGTCTCATCGACGCCTATGGTTTGCCCCGTGGCGGAAGCGGCGGCGACAACGCAGGAAGCGCCGACGACGCAAGTGGAACCGGCGGACCCGTCGCTCGCCACGCCTCCTTCCGATCGCCCCACCCAATCGCAAAAGGAAGCGTCGCTCGTCGACGCCAAAGTGAAAAAGCCGCGTACTCCGCGGCAAGCGAAGCCGTCGACATTGTCCGCCGAGACGCAACCCGAGTGGCATGCGGCGGTCGAGGATTTCATGGCGAGGCTACTGCCCACCAATGTGGACACGGTGCGCCATTACGGCACGAAGAATTACGTCATCACGGCCATCGCGATCCTCGGCGGAATGAGCAAGCCCGCAATCCAAGAAGCGGCAGGGTTCGGCCGTTCGTGCGTAGGCAGCCACGTCGAGCGGCTGCATCTCAGCTCGAAAAGCGCGAAAAGCCTCACCTTCGATCGGCAGCGATACGAGGACGCGATGAAAGTGCTTACTCCGAAGGCTGACGGCGCGACGCGACGCTTGATATTCCATGCGCCCGGAGATTATCGAATCTCCATCGTGGCGAAGCGCAACGAGAAGAGACGAAATGCGACGACAGGCAAGAGCGCGCAGCTCGTCGCGGCCGCCGCGCAAAAGCGGAAAGACGATGCGTGGGCGGCCGGCATCGAGATTCGACGGGGCGTGAGCCTGCGCGCCATGAAATGCCTGTCGAAGCCCTTCGACTTCACGATATAGACTTCGTCTGCGACAGCATTCCGACAAAGCTGACTTCACTTGTACGCACGCTTCTGCGCGAACGGCGAGCGCTGCGCGTGAGCCGATGTGCGCGGGTGTGCACGTCGCACGATTCGCAGAGTGAGCGAATGTCGTTCGACCGCGACGGTCGCGACGCAGCCCGTCGTGACGCCTCGTCATTTCGCGCGCTTCGCGAAAGAAGGCGAGCGTAGCGCTTCGATAATTTGTCGCTTCATATTCGCACGCACCCTCTCGATGATCGTCGACGTCGAATCTATTCGAGAGGGATGGCTTCATGCAAAACGAACACGCCGCGATCAATCGCCGATTGTCCGATCCGGATTTTCAGGCGTCTCTTCTATCCAAGACCATCGGCCTGGCTATCGGATCGTCGCTGCTGGCGACGGTCTTCGCGGTCCATGACGCGTATCTGTGGACGCATCCGCCGACCCCGAAATATTTTGTGATCGACGGAAGGAAAACGCGCGAGGTCACTGCGCTGGACACGCCGATCGTCGACGACGCGCAGCTGCTCGATTGGTCGACGCGCGCCGCGCTCGCTCCCTACAACATCAACTACAATGATTATCCGCAGCAGCTTTCCGCTGCGAGTCGAAGATTCTCCAAACGCGGCTGGAACAGTTTCGCCACCAGCGTCGTGGACACCAAGAATTTCGACACGATGAAGCGGTCGATGCTGCTCTGCTATGCGCAGGCGCAGCGCGCCGCCGTCATCAGCGAAGTCGCCACGATCGCGGGAGCGCTCGCTTACCGCATCCAAGTTCCGATCGTTCAGACCTGCCAGAACAGCCAGCAGAACATCACGCAAAATCTCGTGATCAAAGCGCTCGTCACGAGAACGAACGACGAGGATCGATTGGACGGCTTGGAGATCGACGAGCTCGTGGCGGTTCGCCAATAGCAATGAGGACGAAAAGATGCTGAACAAACGCATATTATGCGGCGCCGCAGTCGTCCTGTTGGCGACTGTTTCGCACGGTCTGGCGCAGCAATCGGCGAGCATTCCTGGAGCCGCGGACGGCGGCGGCGTGCAGGCGTCGGGAACGGCTGATCGAGCCGCGAACATCATTCCTCTGACGCCCGGAATGATCCGGGATCTGGGCAAGCGCTTCGGGGACAACAAGCGCGCGCAGGAACAGGCGACGACGGAGTTCGCGGCGCCTGCCAGCCGGCGCGTCAATGTGTCCTTCGCACCGGGGCAGGCGGTCAACATCATCCAGACCGTCAAGGGTTATCCGACTGCGATCTCCTTCTTCGACCGCACCGGCGAGCCATGGCCGATCCAATGGGACACGAATAGCAATCCGGCCGCTGTGACGGATGGCGGGAATTGCAACACAGGGCAGAACGCCAGCGGCCCCGCGGTCGCCGCCACGGGCTTTTACGTCTGCACGCCTGCCAAGGGATCGAACGTCCTGGAGATCACGCCGATGTCGCTACAGCCGCGCGGCGGACTCGTGGTGACGCTGCAGGGCGCGCCGAAGCCGATCAGCTTCCTGTTGATCGGCGGGGGCGCTCGCTACGACGCCGATATCTCGATCCAGGTGGCGGAGCGCGGCCCGAACGCGAAGGCGGGGACTGTTCGCGCGAGCGCGCCCGACACGGCGGCGCCGTTCCTCACCGCCATGCTGGACGGCGTTCCGCCCGCGGAGGCGACGCCAATGTCGGTTCGAGGCGTCTCTCCTGACGAGCTGCGCGCGTGGCGGCTCGGCGATCGCGTCTATCTGCGCACGCGTCTCACCTTGATCTCCCCGGAATGGACGGCGTCGGAGGCCGCCGAAGGGGGCCTCACCGTCTACCAGCTTCCCGCGACGCCGGTCGTGCTGCTCTCTCATCAGGGACGCACCGTTTCGGCCTCTTTGACGGAGGATTGAATGTCCGACCTATTTTCCAAGATCCCGCTGCTGTCGCAGCTTCGCGAGTTCAACCGAGGCGGGCGGGGCGGCCCGGCTCGGATCGTCACGATCGCCGTGGTCGGCGTGTCGATGACCGCGCTTCTCATCGGCGTTTCGTCGATCTCGCATCCGGCTCTCCCCGAGTCGTCGGTCGCCAAAATGCCGGAGGTCGACCCGCTGCCGGGCGGCATGCACAGCAATCCGGCGCAGGACGCGCTGCTGAAGCGACATGCGCAGAGCCAAGCGGACAAAGCGCTCGCGTCTGGGGCGTCCTATACGCCGCCCCTGCCTGCCGCGGCGCCCCTGCGGCTCGTCGATCGGCGCGAGCCCGAGGAGGTCGCCGTGTCCGAGCCTCCGCCCGAGCCGGCAGTGGTCCCGATACCAGAGCCGGCGCCGATCTACGTCCCGCCCGAAAGACCACAAGAGGAAGCGCGCGTCGAACAGGTCGCCGCCAACGAGCCCCCGAGCCCGAGCACGAACGCGAACGCGAACGGGGGAGCGAACGAGGAGCAATTCCGGCAGGCGGTGGGCGATCTGTTCAAGCAGTGGGAAGGACGGCCGCCGCGCACGGATCTGGTGTTGGCGCCGGCGACGGATGTCCGAGACGATCTCGCGCCGGGGCAGGGCAACCGCGTCGAGCCGCGGGCGACGAGCACGCGCTCGGCGCCGCCGGCGCAACAACAGCAACGCGCGGCGGAAAACGTCTTGGTCCCGGCAGGGCGCGGCGTCTACGCCCATACGGTGCTCTCGGTCAATTCCGACACGGGAGGACCGATCGTCCTGCAGGCGGACACGGGACCGCTGGCGGGAGACCGAATGATCGGGACCTTCTCCAAGAACCAGGCGGTCGGCGCGTTGTTCGGCGACACCGAGCGGCTCGTTGTCCGGATCAATTCCGTCGAGCACCACGGTCAGACGATCAACGTGCAAGGCCTGGTGATCGCGCCGGACAGCATGGAGACCGCCGTCGCGACCAGCGTCGATCAGCACTACATCGAACGCTTCGCCCTGCCGACGGCGGCGGCTTTCGTCGCCGGTCTCGGACAGGCCATCGCGCTATCGAACTCGACGATCGGCTACACGCCGTACGGCGGCATGATCCAGAGCTACGGCAAGCTGGATTTCCGACAGCAGGCTGGCATCGCCGGCGGCGCGGCGGCTGCACAAATCGGACAGACGCTGCAACAGCAAACGCCGAAGGGCGCGACCGTCTTTCTCGCCGCCAATGCGGGCGTCGGCGTCATCTTCTTGTCCAATGTCGCCGCACCGCCAGAAACGGCGAGCGTCGATCCCGCGAGTCTCAACACGAAGTAGGAGAAGACCATGAGCGATGTCGCCGCCAATCTGCATTTCGTCGAACGCGACGAAGACAAAGGGCTTGCGCTTGGCCTACCGGAGTCGGACGCCGAGACGGCGCCGAACAAGCCCTCGTCCGAGGAGGACAAGGGTTCTGACAAGCAAACGCTGGCCGCGTCGATCGCGACCAGCTTCGCGCGCATCCGCACGGAATTCCTCGGTCCCCGAGGAAAGCCTATCGCCGCCGCGGCGAAGGAGGAGCCGCCTTTCTCGGGAACGGGCGCGGACACGGACGCCGATCCGAACGCCCCGTTCGTCGCCGAGACCGATCCGGCTCCGCGAGCCGCAGAAAAGAAGGCGCGGACGAACCTCTTCGATCCGTTCGAACGCTATAAGCTCGCGACTTCTGTTTCTCTCGCGGCTCTCGGCGTCGCGACCATCGCCGCAGTCGCTCTTTTGCCGAATAGCGGAGCCTTCGAGGGCGGGGTGACGGAGAAAGGCGTCGACGCCGGGCTCATGGCTCCGGCGTCGAAGCTCGCTGCAGTGCCGCTGAACGAACGCGTCGAGCGCACCTTGGAAATGCCGGCGGCGTCGCCCCCTCAGAAGATCGCAGAGGAGGTCCAGGCGTTCTGGAGCCCCGAAAAAGAAAAGGACCGTGAGAACCGAAAGCCCCTCGCCGGCGCCGCGCCCGCTCCGGTGTCGGCGGAGGTCGTCGGAGAGGTCGGCGTAAGACCCGCGACGGCGGCTCCCGAGGCGCCGAAAGTCGCGCCGGCCGTCGCCGCAAAGGCGGCGGCTGCGCCCGCCTCGACGTCGCCCGCCCCGATCGCGACGGTCGCTGTGGCGCCGGCCTCCACGGGCGAGCCCTCCGCCAAGGTGAGAGAGGAAGGGATCAAGCGCGTCGCGTCATTGCCGCCGGACTCGCCCGTCAAGGCGGAAGAGAAGCAGCTGGAGATGGAAACGAGGCTGTTCGGCATGATCACCGAGCTCTCGACATTGGTGCGACGCACCAGGGAGGAAATCGCCACTCTGCAGGACAGCGACAAGAGAACGGCGCGCGCCATCGAGGCGAAGCTGAACGATTTCGAGCGCCGGCTGAACCTCGGCGAGGCCCAACGCTCGCTCGACGCGGCGAAAGCCACTCCGACATCGCCGCCGGAACAAGCGAGCCCCCCCGTCGCGCCCCCGGCCACGCGGCCGGCCGCGATGAAGGGCGTCGTCCCGGCGTCCTTGTCGACGAAGAACGAGCCCGACACTCCCACTCCGCCCGCCCGATATCGTGTGCAGGCGGCGTCGCCGGGACTCGCCATGTTGGCCGAGCTCGATCGTAGTGGCGACGAAATCGCGCCGCTGCAAATCGGGATCGGAGCGCATGTGCCGGGCTATGGGCGCGTCACCAAGATCAGCCAGCGCGGGACCGAATGGGTCGTGCAGACGGAGAAGGGGCCGATCCGCTGAGCGGGTCGGCGTCCCGGCATTCGGTAGAAGGGGGCTGACGTGCAAGGATTGGTCAATTTCGCAGGAGAGATCGGCAACGCGATCGCGATTCTGTTGCCGACCTTTTGTTATCTGACAGCGCTCGCGCTGTTCATGTCGGCCGGATGGGGATTCTGGACACAATCACAGAGCCACAATCCCTATCGCGGCCGTCCCTGGGTTCCGTTCGTGGCGCTCGTCCTCTCGGGCGCCTTCGCGTCGTTTCCGTCGATTCTGACGATGGCGAACAATACGGCCGGAACCAATCTGCAAGTGTCGATCGGGGCGATGACGAGCTACACGGCGCCGACGGTCAATGGGAATCTGTTGGGACAAACTCCTGGCGACTCCGTCGTCAATATCGTGACGCTGTTCCAGGGGTTCTTCCAGGCCGTCGGCGCGATGTCCTGCTTCTTTGCGATGCTGACCTGGAATGCGGTGATCGCGGGCCGCAGCAATCGTAGCCCCGGCGGTTGTGGCGTGCAGTTCATGTTCGGGATCATGCTCATCAATGTCGTGACCATCGCGACATGGCTGGTTTCCGTGTTTCGAACGTGAACCGTCGAGGGCGTCCGTCGATTTGCATTCGCGTTCCAGCGCACCGACGCAGACCCCTTTGATCCAAAACGCTCTCCAGCGCGGAGAAAACATCATGCAGATTGTCGAGAAGCTGAAGCAGCTTCCAATCGTGATCACCTTGGTCGGTTGGGCGTTGTTCTATTCGTGGTTGTTTTCGATGGCGGGTCTCGGATTGTCGGCATCGACTGTCTTCGACCTCGCCGAGAAGCAAGCGCTCGCGGAACGATTCGCCACAGCGATGGGGCTCTATTTCGGGCTGGCGGCGCTGGTGAGCTGCGCCGTCTATCTTTGGGCCATAGCCCGTTGGGCGCGGCTATTTCTCATCAACGCCGGACGATACGGGCTGGCCGATATCGCAATGGTTCCGGCGGTCGGCGTCGGCCTCGCCGGAATGAGCATGCTTCTCCTCGCAGGCCCGCAATGAGGCGGTTCCTCCATCGCCTCGTGGCGCCCGCAACAACCATGTACGAGAAGGTCGCGAAGGGTTTGTTTTGGGGGATCGCGATGAACCCCGGCGTGTGGCTGTTCGTGAGCGCCCATCTCTGCGCTCGGCAGCGATAGGCTCACAAAAATATTTTTCGGCGTACAAACGCGACGCTCGATATTCGCACAGCTTCGCCCGAAACTTTTTTTCGAGGGCGTGAGGCGCTCTCTCAATCGAAGGAGATGAACTTGCAGACCATCGCCAAAATCAAATCCCATGTGTCGTCGTTGCTCGCCGGCGCGGCGCTCTCCGTTTCTCTCGGAGCGACGAGCGCCTTTGCTCAGGCCGCCGGCCAGACGCTCGGCTCGCAGGTGCAGAGCATTTCGAAGGAGTTCTCGACCGCCGGCGGCTTCGCCGGCTCGACCGCTATGTATGTCGCCGCTCTGGTGACCTTCGTCGCCGGCGTCTGGTTCCTGTGGCAGTCGCGTCAGCCGGAAAATCGCGAGAGCGGGAAAGTCGCCGCCGGTCTCACGGGTCTCGTGCTGACCGGTCTGTTCGTCGCCGGCGGCTCGTGGATCCAGAAGGCCTCCTACACGACCACTGGCGCGGGCGCGAAAGTGACCGACCAGGCCGGCGTCATCACCTTCCAGTGATGCCCAATGCTCTCCTGTTCCTCGCCGGCGTGACGCGGCGAGGCGCAGGGGACAATCGGCCCTCGCCGGTGGTTCGGTCGCAAAGCCGAAGACCGGCGAGGGCGCATCAGTTTTTGAAGATCGGCGCGGCGCGATGCTCACTCTTTCACTATCGGCAACGAGCCATAGCAAACGGCCCGCTTTCGCGGCAGCGCAGCCGCGCGCACGAGAATTCGCCGATCGCTGCCCGCATTGTGGATGCGAGATCACGAACTGGAGCGAAGGGCGATCGGAAGCTACCGATGGGTCATTTGGCTGCGCGCTGTGCTGCCTCGCTCAAAATCTCGAACGCCCCGAAATCGATCGCGAGGCCATCCTGATCTGGGCGCCGGAATTCACGCAGGGCGCCGTCAATGCGCTCGTGCATCGCGTGCATTCGTCTTTCGCGAGACACGAGAAACCCGTGTCGTGGCCTCTCGATCCCCTTCCCGCGAACAGTCCTGGCGATCTGTTCGCCGCCGGCTCGGCCTATGCCGCCCTCGTCGAGCGCAGTGTGATCGCGAAGCAGCGCCTCGGCACGTCTTCACCGCGCGATCTCGCCGAAGCTCTGTCGTTCGTATCGCAGAATTCCTACGCCCGTCGCCACGAGCTGCTCGGCGGCGCGCGCTTGCTATCGCTCGGACGCTTTTTTTGTCGACGGCTGCGACATTTATCCGCGCTTGCTCGTCAAGGAGAGGCTCGCTTCGATTTTGAGGAGATAGATAATGCTCCATTGGATATCTCGTGGGCTCGCCGCAATGTCGTTGATAGCGAAGCAGCCCCTCACCAGCTTTTGCGATATCGAAGCCGCGCATGGCGACGCGCTCGTCACCAAGCAAGGCGACTATGTGAGCTTCCTTCGTCTCGGCGGCATGCGCCGCATGTCGACGCGGGCCGATATCGATCGCTTGGCCAACGCCATGCGCATCGACATCTCGGGAACGCTGGAGAATAGGGGACATGCGATCGTCGGATGGTACGCCTCCGATCCCGATCTCGCGGCCGTCGAAATCGAGCGCGTCAACATGTCGGCCTGCCGGGAGATCGCCAAGGAAATCGGGCTGGAGCTGGGCGATATTTTCGAGGAACGCAAAAAGCTCTGGACCGGCATGATGCGCTGGGAGGCGGCGTATTTCATCTTGTGGACGCGCGCGACGACGCTCACCAAGGAAGAGCGCAAGCAGATGAAGGAGGAGCAGGCGGCGCTGGCCAAGAAATGCCCGAACATCGGCGACGCTCAGAAATACTATTTGCGCAGCGACGTCATGGCGGCGCGACACAGCGGCTTCGTCTCGCGCGTCGTGTCGTCGTTGAAAGGGCTCGACGTCGCCGCGACGGAAATCTCGGCCCATGATGCTCTGGTGGTCGCGCGCGAGGCCATGTATCGCGAGACGGTCGGTTCCGCCTGGCGTCCGACCCTGGTCGGAGACGCCTTTCGCCCGCGCTGGCCGGATGAGAAGGATGAGCGTCCGATCCTGGAAACGCTGATGTGGCCGGCGATCCGCGATTTCTTCTTCGACTCCGACGCCGTCGTCCATGACGGGCAAAGGGTGGAGATCGGCCTCTATGATTATGGCTGCGTCGATATGACGATGGGGCCGGAGGACCCGCGGCCGTTCGTCGAGCTGTCGTCGCGGCTCGGGCAGGATCGCGTCCCTTGGCGCGTCTCCTTCTTGATCGAGGGCGGCGGCAATTCGGACATGCTCCTGAAGAGCGCCGGCGCGCAGTTCTTGTGGATGTTCCCCGGCAATCGGGACATCACCCGCGCCTTCGAGCTTTTGAAGCGCGAGCGCGAAAACAACAACCATATCGCGGTGCGCCTGCGGGCGTCCTTTGCGACCTGGGCTCCGTTCGGAGAAGTGGGCAAGCTGCGGCTACGACTGTCGACGCTGAAGCAGCGACTCGAGGCTTGGGGAAATTGCCGGGGCACGACCGTCATCGGCGATCCGCTCGAAGGCGTCATGAGCAGCGTGCCGGGACTGGCGCTGGCGTCCACGGCGCCGCCATCGGTGGCGCTGATCGGAGACGTGCTGGCGATGCTGCCTTGGGGACGAACGGCGTCCCCTTGGGACCGAGGCAGCGTGCTGTTCCGCCAGCCGAATGGGGCGATGTGGCCCTATGACCCGTCCGGCGGCTCGAAGCGGCCGCAGGTGCTCGACACATTCGTCGCGCCGCCCCGTTCGGGAAAATCGGTGCTGGCCAATACGATCAACCTCGGCCTCTGCCTCAGCTCCGTCGCGCTCGGCGCGGTCGGGGCGAAGCTGCCGCTAATCGGCAAGGTCGATATCGGGGATTCGGCGGAAGGCTTCGTGCTTCTCATTCAAGAAGCCCTGGGACCACAGCGCCGGCACGAGGCGATCTACACGCGCATGCAATTCGCACCGGGCTTCGAGTTCAACGTCTTCGACCTGCAGGTCGGCTGCGCATATCCGCTGCCGCTCGAAAAGGCTTTCTTGCAGAATTTTCTCGCGCTGATCACGCTGCCGCCGGATCAGAGCACGCCCTTCGAAGGCATGACCCAGATGATCGGCATCGTGATCGACGAAGCCTATCGGCTCTGCACCGATGTTCCGGGGGCGTCGCCCAAGCGCTATCGGCGCGGGGTCGAGCCTCACATCGATGCAGCGATCGAACAACACGGCATCGAATTGCATCATGACGAGCCGCATTGGCGAGACGTGGTGCAGGCCCTATGCGCGGTCGGAAATTATCGTCTCGCCGAAGTGGCGCAACGGCACTCCGTCCCTGTGTTGGAGGATCTGGTCGGAGCCGCGAGAACCGACCAGGTCAAGGACATGTTCGGCAAGCTCACCATCGCCATGACGGCGGAGCAGGCCTCGGACCTCTTCGAACGCTATATCTACGATGTCATTCGCAAGTTTCCGACTTTGAACAGCCCGACGCGGCTCGATTTCGGAGCGGCGCGGATCATCGTCATGGATCTCGCGGAAGTCGCGCCGACCGGCTCGGCGGCGGCCAATCGCCAGACCGAGATGATGTATATGCTGGCGCGCCACATCATCGCGCGCAATTTCTTCCTGAAGCCGGATTACCTGCCATTCGTGCCAGCAGAGGCGCGCGGCTTCCACCAACCCCGCTTCCAGGAAATCTACGAGTCGGTGAAGCGACTCGACTATGACGAATGGCATCGCACGCAAGGCAGTCCGCAGGTCCGCGCGCAAGCCGAGCTCGATGTGCGCGAAGGCCCCAAGCACAATGTTCAGCTCGGCTTTGCCAGTCAGCGCTTGAGCGACATGGGCGACGCGATTGTCAGCCAATCGACGGGACGCTTCGTGCTGCGGGCCGGCGACGACGCGGAAGCCGAAGAGATTGTGCAGCGCTTCAATCTCTCCGAAGCGAGCGCCGACATCGTCCGCCACCGCCTTCATGGACCCGGTCCCGCCGGCGCGCCGTTCCTGGTGGTGCTGCATGCGGACAACGCCAAATATGAGCAGATGCTCGTCAACACGCTCGGGCCGATCGAGCTGTGGGCGCTGTCGACGACCCCTGGCGATAGAGCGCTGCGCAATCGTCTCTACGACCGCATCGGGTTTCGAGAGGCGCTGCGTCGTCTCGCGAGAATATTTCCGGGCGGATCGGCGGAAAAAGAGATCGAGGAACGCAAGGCCAAGCGCATGCGGCGGGGCGAGCTCGACACGCGCGCGGAAACCGGCGTCGTCGACGAATTGGCGAACGAGCTGGCCGATGCGCGCGGGATCGGCGCGAAGCTCCGATATGAAAATAGCGGCTCGGAGTTCTCCGCGATGGCGGCTCATTAGATATCAGCTCTTCGCTCTCGTCCGCGGGGGCGTTTGAAATTCGCGCAGAGCAGGGGAATCGTTTCGGCCTGATTTCGTGATCGAGGAGCGTCGCCATGCCCAGCTTTCGCATCCAGCTTCGTCCTAACGGCGTCGTCATGTTCGGCTCGGGGACGCGCGACGTCGCTCGAATGGAGCATCGCCGCGCCCTCGATCTCGATAACGCCGAATCGGTCGCGAACGCCGAAGAGGCCGAACTTCGTCGCCTCATCAAAGGTCGAGACAAGCGGCCGAGACTTCATCGTCATTCGCGCCGACGCCGAATAGCGTGATCGCGCAAAAATATGGAGCAGATCACATGAGCGCCAACCATCCATGTCGCGTTCTCGTCCTACTACTGGCGTCGAGCATTCTGGGCGGCTGCGCGCATGATGTTGCGACGACGGTCGACGTCGCGGGCATGCCGAATGCGGAGATCGCCCTTCAACGAAGCGTCGACCATGTCGACAAGGAGATGGGCGAGATCGGTCGAATGCGCCCGGCTCCGCGTCAAGGCTCTGCCGTCGTGCCTGCCGAGCTGCAAAAAATCGTCGCCTTCGAATGGGAAGGACCGATCGAAGGCGCGGTGAAAAAGCTCGCCGGCGAGATCGGATACGACGTCGTCGTCGACTCTGCGTTCAATGTTCAGTCGGTGTCGATCGGCATCAAATCCGGCCCCCGGCGCGTCTACGAAATTTTCCAGGCCATCGGCAGCGCCGCGGGAGACCGCGCGACCGTGCAGGTCGATGCGCAGCATCATCGCATCGAGGTGATCTATCATGTCTAAAGTCACGCTCCGTAAACTCGTCTCGACATTCCTGGCCTCGACCCTTCTCGCTTCCTCGGCTTTCGCCGAAGGGATCAAGGTCTATCCTGTCCCTCCGGCTCCTTCGCCCGCGGAGATCGACGCGGCGGCTCATGTTCTCGGCAATCCGCTGAACAAGCCGATCACCGGAGCGTCGCAGGAGCCTGCGGTCGTCGGAGGCGAACGTCCGCCGTCCCTCGAGGCGCTGCAGGCGGTGCGCGCTGGGCGGGGCGATCCTGGGCTCGGGCTGGAGCCGGGACGAGAGGACACGCTGTATCAGGCGGCGCTGAGCTTCGGGGCGCAAGGCGGCCTGGCGGCGCGATCTTTCGCGATCAACGATATGCTGCGGCGCTATGAGCCGACGCTCGACAAGAGCTATGATTTCGGCTCCGTGGTGCTGCCGCTCGGCGGCGGCCGGACCCTGCTGCGCCCGCCAGTCGTGACCCAGGGACAGCTCGCCTTCGCGCTCGGCGAGAATGCGCAGGTCGCCCGGGAGACGGACTGCGTCTATCAGATTACGCGCGAAGCGCAGCTCGCCTCCGCCCCGCCGAATTGGCGCGCCTATCTCGTGCGCAATTGGAAAGCGCCGACGCGGCCCCATGACGCCGTGCTTCCACGCACCGAGCAGGAAGCCGCCTATTGGAACAAATGGGTCGCCGAAGGGTGGGCGCAGGGCGAGAAGCAGGCGGTCGAAATATTCCTGTCCGACCTCGGTCGCTTGCAGCGCGATATCGTCGGCATGGCGCGGTACCGGGTGCTGCTGCGCGCTGGACTGGTCGAGCATCCGAAGGTCGCCTTCCAGAATAGCGTCGTCAACGGCGGCCGCGACGAGCTGCGCGCCGGCGATCGGATCGTCCGCATTACCGGTCAGCCCGGCCTGCAGGCCGATGCGCGGCGCTGGGCGTCCAAGCGCCACGGCCCCTGCCCGAGGTGAGAGCGGGATGAGAGCAGCTCGACGAACACCGCGCACTCGGGGAGGGAGAGACGTGACGCTTCATGATTTAGCGACGGACGCGTCGGCTGATGAAACGTGGGATAGCGCCGGTCTTTCCTGGGTGGCGGACCCGAGAAAGAGCGCGCCCGGCTTGGATTCACTGCTCACCTGGGCCTATCGCTCGGGAGCGTCGAAAGTCTCGTTTCAGACGGGGCACTGCCCTCGGCTGAGGATCTACAGCCGCAATCGCAGGGTCGGCGACACGACGGTCGATGAGGCGGAGATCGCACAGATCGTCAATCATCTCTATGGCGCCGACGGCATGGCGCATATGCAGGGCGGCGGCGAGCTCGATACGACCTATGAGATCGCCTTGAGCCGCACCGAGCGGCTTCGCTACCGGCTCAACGTCACGTCGACGCGCGGCAGCCGGAGGTCCGTCAATATCGTGCTGCGTCCGATCCCCGGATTGCCGCCATCCCTGGAGGTGCAGCTCGTCGAGCCCGGCATCATGGAGGCGTTCCGCCCGCGAAACGGCATGGTCATCGTGTCGGGCGGCACGGGCTCGGGAAAGTCCACGCTGATCGCCGGTATGACGGTCGCCAAACTTTTCGACCCGAACGGGCACTATGACATAATCGAAGGAGCCGCCCCGGTCGAGTTTTTGCTCGATCGCGTCAAGAGCCCGAACTCGACGATCAATCAGAGCGAGATTCCCCGCGATCTTCCGACTTTCGAACAGTTCATTCGTGGCTGCATGCGACGCGAGCCGACAGACATCATCGTCGGTGAGTGCCGCGATTCGGTGACGATGAGCGCGGCCATTCAGGCGGCGATCTCCGGCCATGCTCTGACCACGACGATCCATGCCAATGACGTCGCGCTGACGATGCAGCGCATCGCGAGCCTCTGCCCATTGGCCGAGCGCGAGAATTTGATCAGCGCCGTCGCGCAATCGCTGCGGCTCGTCGTCAATCAGAGGCTGACGCGGTCCCTGGACGGGAAGCGCACGGCGCTGCGAGAGTTCCTGGCGTTCGATCGAAAGCTGCGCACTCGCTTTCTGGAAACGGATCCGGCGCAATGGCCGGGCCTGACGCGCCGCGCCATCGAGGAGCAGGGACAGTCTTTTGCGCAGGCGATCGACAAGGCCTTGCAGGATGGCCGCATCAGCGAGGAAACGGCGGCCCGCGAATTGAGGGAGGAAGGCTGATGTGGCGGAACACCGCTCTGCCGACGCGGATATTGTTTCTGGACGGGCGAGCCTGCCTGCCCCTGCTGGTCTTCGTCGTCTATTGGAGCTGGCTCACTTTCTACATAGCGATCGGCGGCATGACCTTTTTCATTGTCGTCAGCTGGGCGGGCCTCACGGTTTCGTCGGTCTTGCGGCTGCTGCGGCGCATGCTGATCGGGCCGATCCGAACCGCCGTTCCGACCTGGAAGCGCAGGAGGGCGGCATGATCCTGGATATAGGGGATGTCGAGGCTGTGCTCGAGAAGCTTCTACGTAAAGGCGGGCAGCCGGTGCTGTTCGAGGGCGTGACCGTACCATTCGACAGCGCAGCCGCGGCGGATGGATTGCTGCCGCTGTTCCTGCTGACGGGCGAAGCCTTGTGGCGCGAGGTCAAGGGCGAGGGCTTCGGACTTACGACGCAGCCCGACGAAGGGGCTCTCCTCGGCTATCGCCTCGCCGTGATCGACGCCGGATCCTTCACAATGGCGATGTTGGCGACGATGGAGGCGATATCGCAGGCCTGCGGGCCGAACGGGGTCGAGGTGGAGAAGCTCGGCGACGTCTGGTCGGCGTCGAACGAACGCTTCGAGGCCGACCAGCGAGGGAAGGAACAGCGGCAATGAGACGGTTTTTCGCAATTCTCGCTAGCTCCATGGTCGCGATCAGCGGACCGGCGCGTGCCGCCGATGATCTGGCGAAAGGCGCCTACGTCAAGGAGTGCATCGACGCGGCCTCGAAGACGCATTCGATCCCCGCCGAGATTCTCTTGATCCTTCTGAATGTCGAGAATGGGCGGCTCGGAAAAGTGAGCCAGAACACCAACGACACTGTCGACATCGGACCGATGCAGGTGAACCAGATTTGGGTGCCGAAGCTCGCGGAACATTGGCGCGCGTCGCGAGAGGCGACCTATCGCGCTCTTCGCGACGAATTCTGCGCCAATGTCGAAGGCGGGGCGTGGATCCTGCGGCAGGCGCTCGACGAGGCGGATGGCGATCTCTGGGAAGGGATCGGGCTCTATCATTCGCACAATGAACGACACAAGGCCACCTATCGCCGCCTGGTCCTGGCGCAGGGCCGGCGTCTGCAGCGGCAGGCCGCCGGCGAGATTGCCTCGGCCGACAAAGGCGCCGTCACCGTTGGAGCGAGGTGATGTCGGTTTCGCACTCGTCACAGGGCAATGTGAGCGACGGCGCCGCCTTTTTGATGAGCGTCGCCGTCTTCATCGTCGGCGTCGGCTTCGGCGGCTGGTATCTCTGGGAGGAGCAGCACGCGGCGATCAGCGCGATCGTCATGCAGGGCCTGCACGGCCAGATGACATTTATCCATCTGTTCACGGATCGCTACGACGTCGCCGACGCCCAGCTTCTCGCGACAAATCCCGCGACGGTGAAATTTCCGCAGCTGCTGCGCCTCGCCCGCGAGGTCGGGCGCTTCTTTCTCCTGCCCTCGATCGGCGTCGTTCTGGCTCTCGCCACCGTTTGCGCCAGCCGCGCCGGGGCGAAGCGCTTTTCCCGGCCGCTCGATCTCGAAGCTTTGATGCGCGAGCAGCTGCGATCGTTTCGGACGCCGGCCGCCTTCGTGCGCAGACGGCTGGGGCTCGTCGATGTCGAGCCGGGCAAGCCGCGTCCCGCCGATCGGGCGTTGACCCGCGCCGAATGGATCGGGCGCTGGGCGACAGACGACAAGGGCGCTTTCAATGAGGCCGCGGCGCGGGCCGAGCTCATGCGTCAGCTCGGCTCGGTCCGCGGCAAGCCGGGAGACGCGGCGCCGCATGTCCGTTGCATCCTGGCGGCGTTTTCGCTGCATCGGGCGCAGCGCCGCGACGAAGCGCAGCGCTATCTGGGCGATCTCTCGTCGGCGCTGGGGCCGATCGGCAAGGAAGGCCGAACAGGTCCCGATCGCGCGCTCCTTTTTCCGACCGCCCTGATCGAGCGCGCGGATCAATGGTTGGGCGAACGAGATTTGCGCCAGCCACTGGTCAAGACGATGGCGGCGCATGGCTTCACCACCCCCGCGACTATGAGCGTTCTCCTCGCCGCGCGGGCGGAAGGCGGCGTTCTGCCGCCGGCGCAGTTCAACTTCCTGAAGCTCGTCGATCGGCGGCTCTGGTACGCGCTGCACTCATTGGGCTACCCGGCGGACATGTTCGACCCTCTTCTCCACGCGACGCCGCTCGTCGAAGCGATCGGGGCGCGCGACCATTGGGCGGCCGAATTGATCGCGGGCGCGCCCTTGCGCGGCGCCTCGATCGACAATGCGCTCGCGGCGGTTCGGAAGGTCTGATGCGCCTTCTCATTCGCGCGGCTCGGCACGAACATCGGCTCTCGACAAAAATAGGAGATCATGATGGACGAGGTTTCTACCGATACGATCAAGGTCGCTCACGAGCCGCCGCATATTCATATCGACGTTCATGTGCATCTGGACGGGCCGATCGTCGCGACCGCGGCCGGCCAGCGAGAGCCCATCGTCACGGAGAGCGAACGTCGTAACGTTTCCGCCGCGCCGACGAGACGATCATTGCTCACGACGCTCCTCGTGGGTTTCGGCGTGTCGGCCGTCGGCTATGTGGGCTTTCGGGCGGGAAGCGTTTCGTCTCAGCAAAAAGATTTCGGCGTGAACCAGGCGGCGGTTTCTCAAGGGTCCGCCGCGACGGCGTCGCCCACTTCATTGCCCGAAACGCTCGCTCGCGACCTGCAGCGGCCCCCGCAGATCACGCCCGCGCCGGGAACCCCGGCCGGCGCGAGCCAATCGGGTCCTGCCGCCTTCGGCCTGCAGCAATGATGCGAGCGCCGGCGGCGCGGGGAGCACTATGATCCCACGCGAGATTTCGGGGCCGCAGGAGCGGTTCGAGCGGTCCGGCGCGCAAGCGCTGCGCGATCTGCGGCCGATGTCGACACGTGTCTGGGGCTCGCTGATGAGCGAGTTTTCCGGCGCCATGCTCAGCGTCGGGGCCGGGCTCATGCTGCTCGAGCCCGCGTCGGTCGATCTCATCGTCCCCGCGGCGATCGGCTACGCGGCCCTCGTCCTGACGCGACGCGTCGAGTTGCCGATGCGGCTTCCCAAGAGCGCCGCCGTCGCGGACTGGAACTATCCCGATCCGAAGAACCGCGCACCCCGCATGGCGGCCGGCATCATCTATCTCGGCCGCGACGTCTCCGGCCGGGAATTGTGGATCACCGCCGAGGACGGCCGGCAACATGCGACCATTCCAGGAACGACCGGCGCCGGCAAGACGACCGCGATTTTGGGCTTCGTCTCCAATGCGCTGACCCATGCGAGCGGCTTCGTTCTCGTCGACGGCAAGGCCGACCACACGTTGTTCGGCGAGGTGATGGCGCTCGCGCGGCGATTCGGCCGCGAGGACGATGTGCTGCATCTCAATCTGCTGGTCGCGAGCGGCAGCAAAGAGAGCAACAGCTTCAATCCCTTCGCCACGGGCAACGCCGACGCGATCCGCGAGATGGTGGTCAGCCAGCTCGGCGAGCAGGCCGCCAATGATTCAAACGGCGTCTTCCGCAGCCGCGCGGTCGCCTTGATCGGGGCGGTGATCCCCGTTCTGACTTGGATCAGAGATCACGCCGGCGTTCCGATCGACATCGAGAAGATCCGCGACGCGCTCGAGCTGCGCGTGATCTGGAAGCTCGCCGTCAAGGGTCTCTATGAATTGCGCGACCCCGCGACCGGCAAGACGAAGGACATTGCTCTCGACCTCCCACAGGACGTCGTCTATCCGCTGCTCGCCTATCTCGGCGAGCTGCCCGGCTATGACACGGACCTCGACTACAACAAGCAAAAGTCCGACGATCCATCCAAGCAGCATGGCTATGCGCGGTTCTACTTCACCGAGATGTTCACCCAGCTCGGCGTTTCGCTTGGGCACATATTCAAGATCGAGCAGGGCGACATCGACATGCGCGACGTGGTCTTGAACCGGCGCATTCTGGTCGTCTCTCTGCCTGCGCTGGAGAACTCCTCCGACACATTGGCCGGGCTCGGCAAGATCGTGGTGACGTCGCTGCGCGGCATGATGGCGCAAATGCTCGGCATGCCGAAGGAGAAGCTCGGAATGGAGGCTCCCTATCATATCGTGTTGGACGAGCTCGCCTATTACGCGACGAGCGATCTCGACCGGATGATGGCGCAGGGCCGCAGCCTCAACATCGCCTTCTGGCTCGGCTTTCAGGAGGTCTCGGGGATCTTCGCGCGGCTCGGCGAGAAGACCTACACGCTGCTCGGCAACGCCAATCTGACCGCGGCGATGCGCCAGCAGGACGCCAATCGCACGCGCGAATGGATCGAGGAGACGTCGGGCAAGACGGATGTGGCGCAGGCGACGAGCTTTCGCGGCGGCGATATCGGCGTCTATCACGACACGCGCCAGGCCGACGTTCGTCAGGTGTCTCGCGTCAATTGGCGAGACCTGCAGAGCCTCATCGAGGGCGAGGCGATCATGCTGTTCGGCGGCCGCCGCATCTACGCGAAGGTTTTTCACGCGAATGTCGACAAGTCCGGGCCGAAGCCCCTCGTCAGACGCCTGTCTCTCGCGCCGCCCGCCCGCGCCGAGCTGGAGGCGAGGCTCGACGCCGTCCACGAAATCGCGACCAATATCGAAAATGGGATCGTCGCCGCCGGGGGCCGCGAGCCCATGGAGCCGACGCTGAGGGCGATATACGAAGCCTTTCGCGACGCGAAGGCGAATGGAGGCGATCGAGACGCCTGCGTCGAAGCGGCGATCCGCGCCGCGGGCGAGGTTCCCTTTACCCCGTATGAGGGAAGGAAGGGCGCGGCGACGCGCCTTCTTCTCATGCTCGAATCGGCGGTGCATGGAACGGAAGGAGAGGCGTCGGGCGGCGATCGGCCCGCTGAACCTTTCGACAAAGCGCTGTACGAAAAAATCGTCGAGATCGAGGCTGCGATCGGCGAGGACGAGGCCGCGGCCCGGGAGCGCGCCGCGACGCTGCTCGGCAAGATCGAGGCGGCGGCGAAGGAGACCGAGGGGACGTTGCCCAGCCGGGAAAATCGGGAGAAGCTGCGAGCGGATTTGGCAGCGGTCACGTCGATGATCGCGGCGGACGCCGAGGCGGCGCAACAGCTGGCGCCCCGGCGGCGAGTGGAGGCTTCCCCATAATGTCGCCGATGCGGCTTATCGATATCGAGCATGTCGCTCCTCTCGCGCTGCTCGGAGTGATTATTCTCGCTGTCGTCGCGTTCATCGGCTCGCGTCGGCCCGCCTATCGGCGCGGGCGATTTCTGACGCCAAATGAGAAGCGATTTCTCGCCGTGTTGGACGAAGCGGTCGGCGAGGGCTATCGCGTTTTCGCACAGGTGCGGCTCGCTGAGCTCGTCGACGTCGATCTGAGCGCGAGCAATTCGAAGAGACGCGCTGCGATGAATAGGGTGTTTGGCAAAAGCATCGATTACCTCATCTGCGATTCCGCCAGCCTCGAGCCCGTCGCGGCCATCGAGCTGGACGACAAGACGCACGCGCTGCCGCATCGAAGGGAACGCGACACTTTCGTCGACGCGGTGTTCAGCGAGATCGGTATCCCGCTGCTGCGGGCGAGGGCGCGACGTGCTTACACCGTTGCCGCGCTCCAGACATTGCTGCGTGAGGCCGGTGTCGCTAAAACAGCTCGTTCCGGTCTTCGAACGATCGGGTGAGAATGAAAATCGATGCGTGAGACCTTCGGATTGACGGGAGCATTATCGAATGTCCTTTCGCCTGTCGCTTCTCGCTGGCGCGCTGGCTCTTGCAGCGCCGCCATTTGTCTCGGCGTCCGAAGCGCCTGAAATCCATTATGCCCCCACCGAGAATCTGGAACGCCTCGATGTAGCGCTTCTGCGCGCGGCGCACGTCAAGATCGACCTCGCCGCCTATGTGCTGACGGACTGGCCCGTCATCGACGCATTGATCGATGCGCATCGACGCGGCGTCGCGATCAGAATCGTTCTGGACCCCAGCCAGGCGAGCGATCTCGATCGGCTGCGAGAAGTGTCGCAGAGCCTGCGTACGAGCCTGCCCGGTCCTTTCATGCATCTGAAATCCTATTCCGTTGACGACATGCTGTTGCGGACGGGCTCCGCGAATTTCACCGCGTCGGGGATGAAGCAGCAGGATAATGATGTCGTGGTCATCCGCGATCGAGCGGCCGCCCAAACGTTCGAGGCGCGTTTCGAGCAAATCTGGTCGGCCGCAAAGCCGATCCTTGCTCCTGGTCCCGCTTTCGCCTCGCGAGGCGCGGCTCCGGCTTCGACGAAATCGACGGCGCCTTCGAACTGCGAGATCAAAGGGAACATCAGTCGCAATGGCGAACGTATATTCCATAAGCCCGGCGAGCCATTCTACGCCCGCGTCAAAATCGACCAGAATTCCGGAGAGCGCTGGTTCTGCTCGGAGGAAGAGGCGGTCGCCGCGGGTTGGAGACACGGGCGCGTCAATTGATCCCGTGAGACGGAACAATTCTCGAAGCCCACAGAATTCGCGTAGACGAGAGCGGCCATGTCCTCGAAGGTACCTCGATTGCAAACCTGGTTTAGGCAGTCCATGCGCCGCGCCGCGCGCACCTTCGCCCTCATCCTCATCGCGCCGCTCGTCTCGGCCTCCCTCTATCTCGCCTTTGCCTCGATCGCGAGCCGCATTCCCGTCAACGACGACTGGCGCGAGCTGGATGGCGGCATAACCATCTTCGTGCAGACCAATGGCGTGCATACCGGCGTCGTCGTGCCGGCGAACGCCGCCGGCGTCGATTGGAGCAATCGCATCCACCCGGGTGATGCGCCTGGTTGGGCGACCACGCCGCGCTGGCTCGCTTTCGGCTGGGGCGATCGGGACTTTTATCTCAACACGCCGACCTGGGCGGAGTTTTCACTCCTCCGAGGACTGAAGGCTGTGACAGGGCAGGGGTCGACGCTGGTGCATGTGGACCTCCTCGAGGACGTCCGCCCGGGCGAGACAGTTCGTCCGCTGCGGCTCGCGCCCGAGCAATACCGCCGCCTCTCCGCCTTCATCGATGCGACGTTCGCAGACCGGCGCGAGGTCATCCACGGCTATGGCCAGAACGACATCTTTTACGGCGCGCGCGGCCATTACAACGCGTTTCGAACCTGCAACGCCTGGACAAACGAAGCTCTGCGCGCCGCCGGCGTTCGCACGGCGTTGTGGAGTCCATTCGATGACGGCGTCATGCGCTGGGCTCCATGATCGGATAGGTGAGGGCGGCGTGAAAGCGCCTTTCCAACGTCCGATCAAAGCGGCGGGCGCCGATAGTGCGTAAGGCAGGGTTTAGCGGAAAGGAAATGGAGAGGGCCGGTCAATAGCCGCATTCGGCGAGGGAGGCTCGGGCCACTGCTTGTCGAGGCGGGACTCGATGTTCTCTTTCGTCTCGCGCAATAGGGCGGCGTTTCGCTCGACGTCGGCGGCGAGATCGGCGATGTGGGGCGCAACTTCTTCCGTGGCGATCTTCGAGCGCACGCGCTCTCGCGCCTTTCGGCCAGGATCCTTGGCGTCGGCGGGCCGCCGGTGGAACGTGCGGCCCTGCTCGATGAAGGAGTCGATCGACCGCTCGCGCGTCCGCCGGCAGGCCTCGACGAGATCGAGAGCGAGGGATTTATAGGGCTTGGCGGCCATGTCGGCTGCGATCCGCTTCCAGAGATCTTCCGCCTCGATCGGCTTGGCGTCGCCGAGCGCACGGCTTCGCCTCTCGGCTTCATGGACGGCCGCTTCGGAAATCATCGTCCAGGTCGTGCCCCTGGCCCGGCTTTCCGCGACATAGGCCTTGAAGGCGGTGATGCCGGCGCTGCCGCGCGGCAGCGCGTCGATGTGCTCGTCCGAGGTGACGCCTTGCGCGGCGTCGTTCGTCAGCGCATGGCCGAAGCCGAGCATCAGCCGCTTGGTGACGGGATCGGTCAGGCGACGCCATTCGACCTCGCCAATCTGGCCCTTGGCGTTTTGCAGGCGGAGGCCGCCGGCGGTCTTGCCCATCACCTTCACGATATGGCCGTTATAGCCGATCGGGCCTTCCTTGCCGTCGATCTTGGCCCAGGTGTAGCGGTAGAGGCGAAGATGGTCGCCGGTGGCGATCGGCAGATCGAAGGCGTGCGACTCCTTCGCGCCGCGCGGCGCGATCGCCTTGTGAACAGTCTCATCAGCGCCGATCTCGCCCCGCGCTTTGAGCCGCGTCCGGATCGCCATGCTGATCGCAGCGGCGTCCTCATTGGTCGGCGCGGAAATCGTGATTCCGCGCTTCGAGCCGGCGGCCTCGAGAATGTCCCGCCGGCTGACATAGAAATCGGCGATCTTTGCGGCGACCTGATCGAAATCGCCGCCGACCAGCATGGCCGTTCCCTCGGCGCGTTTCATCGCGAGCGCGGTTGCAGCCTCGGAGTCGCGGAACATGCCGGCGATCTGGCGGTCGCGCCGATCGAGCTGACGGACGGCGGTGAGGAGCTCGGGTTGCGCCGGTTTCGGCAGCGCGCGGCGCAGAATTTCGATCGTGTCGCCGGCTTCGATCGCCTGCGCCTGCTCGCGGTCGCCCAGCGCCTTGATGGTCATGCCGGTCTCGGCCTGCAGCTCGAGCAGCCGCAGCATCGGCCGCGGCGCGATCTGGCTGATCTCGTCGATGACGAGGATCGTGTTGCGGGTCGGGACGAACTCGCCGGCCTCGAGCGATTTGAGGAATGGTTCGAGCGCCCGGGTCTTCTCGATGCCGGCGTCCTGCAACTGATCGGCTTGTCGCCATGCCGTCGAGACGCCGACGAGCTCGCGGCCCGAGGCGTCGAAGCGGGTGTCCGCCTTCCAGGCGGCGACGAGGGGCCGGAGCAGCGTGGATTTTCCCGCGCCAGCGACGCCGGTGAGGAGCGACAGCGCGCCGCCCTGGCCGAGCGCATAGATCGCGGCCTTTTGGGCGGCGCCATGCTCCGGCTCGCTGTCGAAATCGAGCCCGGAAGCCTCGATGGCCCGCCGGATGTCGGCGGCCGCCAGCGCCCCCGAAGTGTCGAGCGCGGCGCGCGCGGCATGGGAGCGGAGGTTCGCCTCGACGCGGATCTGTGCGGAATTGGTGACGCGGAGCACCTGTCGCGGCTCGTCGTAGGCATTCTCGCGCTTCGCCCAGGCGGCGACCAGATCGACGTGCTCGCCATGAAGCTCGACGCCCTTGCGCTCGATCAGCTCGACGACCCGGTCGATATCCTTGACGCCGCCGGTGACGCCCGCGCCGATCAAGCCGCGCGCGGCGTGGACGCGAAGACGATCATGGTCGATGACGGCCGCCGTGTGGAATTCCTCGGCGAGATGTTTCGCCGCGAAGGCGTAGGCCCGCTCGAACCGCTCATCGTTCGACAGCGCGGCGATCTTCGCGTCCTCCATGACGGTCGCGTGTTCCCAGCCCATCGCCTCGGCCTGGTCGCGCCAGATTTTATGATCGGTCTTCTCGCCATGCTTGGCGAGGCGCGCGGCGGCCGCCGCTTCGCGGAGGATTTCGGCTTTCTTTTCCGCGGAGATGTCGTCCCAATCGAGCCCTTGGCCGGCCGCGAAGGCCTTGGCGTTGCGTAGGACCTGATGGGTGCTCTTGCTGAAGGCCTCATTGGCGAATTGCGGGATGGCGAGGATGACGGCGGCCTGCTCCTTATCGTCATAGGCGACACGAATGCCGAGCGCGCGCAGCTCATCGGCGAGGACGGCCTGGGCGAAGGCTCCAAACTCGTGGACGCGGGCGTGGAGGCGCTGTGTGTCGAGCGATCCGATATGGCCCTCGCCGGTGACGACCAGATTGAACAGCGCATTGTGGATGTGATCGTGGGGATCGCCGGCGATCGGCGATTCGAGGAGGTAGGTCGCGCCCTCGCGGCCATCCTGGACCGGCAGGGTCGGACGGGCGATGTAATGGCGGAAGCTGACCCAGCCGACAGCGCCAGGATCGGCGCCGCTCTCCCCCGCGCGTCCGCGCCGCGCCCAGCCGATCTCCCGGGCGATATAGCGCATCGCCGCGTCATTGGCGCGATAGATCGCATTGCGGATGCCGGCGGCCTCCGCTGGGTCCTGCGCGAATTCCGCCGCGAGCGTCACGGATTTGTGGGGCGAGAAGGTGAAGTCGTAACCGCTGATTTCTCGCTTATGCTTAGACCAGGCCTCTCCCGTATCGGCCCGCTTGCCCTCGAACAGCCGGTCGAGCTCCTCGTCCTTGGGCGCGTGGTAAGAATTAATGCCGAGCGCGCGGGCGACAGAGAGCGGCATGTCCGAGCGCCAGGCCGGTCCGGCGTCGCGACCGGTGTAGTAGCTGGTGAGGCGCGACCCCGGCTCCAGTTGCTGCTGGCCGAGGGCCTCGGTCGCCTGCTCAGACGGCGGCGGCCCGAGCCTCGCTTCCGTGAAATACATGCGGACGAGCTTGCCGTCGGACGCTGCGGCGAACTTGCGGAAAGTGATCATCGATCAGGCCTTGGCGGGGGAAGAGAAGCGCTTTTCCAGGGCCTCGACGGTCTTCTCCGGGAGGCTTTGCTGCATGTCGACGAGGAGATCGACGGCCTTGCGCGTGAGAATGAGCTGCTCGCGATTCTGCGCGATCAGATGGGCGAGCAAGTCGCTCAGTGTCGGCTCGCCGGCGTCGTCCTTGGGCGTCAGGAGTGCGACGATCTCGTCGAGACGGGCGATGGTGATGCGGATCTGCTCGTTCTGAAGGCCGACCGCTTCGGCGATCTGGTGGGATTCCTGCTCGACGCGAGCGAGCCCTTCCTTCAATTCCTTGGACATAATTGCGCCTCCGCTATGACAGCGAAGGGTCGCCGGAGTCTGCGCGAATGAAAACGATCGGGCGCCGAAAGATGGCGGCCGGCGCCGGCGGCGCGCAGCTCGCGACATCAACGGTGATCGGCGCTCACACCACGCCGCGCCCGCGACCGCTCTACGGAGAGTCGCCGGCGACCGGGGATGCTCCCGACGCCGCCACGGCCGATTTGAGATGTGGCGCCGCTTTGAACACAACGACCCGACGCGAAGAGACGAGAGCCGCAGCTCCGGTTCTCGGATTGCGGCCCGGGCGAGCGTTTTTGGAGCGGATGCGAAAAGTGCCGAAGCCGCGAAGACTTACGTCTTCTCCGCTGGTCAGGGCGGACAGCATTTCCGCGAGCGCGCAATCGAGCAGGGATTTTGCGTCCGCACGGGAGAGGCCGGGGATGCGGGCGTAAATGGCATGCGCGAGGTCATCACGCGTCACCGTGCTCCTGGAAACAGCTGCGTCCAAAATCCCATCCGGCTTTCCGCCGTTCCCTCGAAAACACACCGCGCCCCCCGCAGGGCAAACCGAATCACAGTGCGGCTGGAGAATGTCTAACCCGCAAGGACAGGGCGGACCAGCGCCGCCCGCGCTTGGTATTTGGTCACTGCAGTTTTTCGTTGGCGACCCCAGCGAGTAGCCGGCGCCCCCGATGTCGCGAGCGCCGATGGGGATGATGCGCCAGCTACTGACGCTCTGCGACGAGGCAATAATGTCGCAAAGGGGGCCGGGAGCGGACTGTCAGCTATCCGGTAGCGAATGCAGTATAGCTGCCCTTCTAGACCCGACCCCGATGCGGGCATTGGCGTTGGCATTCCCGATGCCAACTTCAGACCTCTATTTATGATCAAGACGAAGCGAAACACAGCTTAGTCGTTGCTCTTGCGGGGCCGAATTTTTCAAATTTCGTGAACAGAAATGCGGGAGCTCGCGCCACCTTCAACCACCGGCGGTCCGTACCTCTCCCGCATTTCCCGGTTCCACTTGAGTGTGTCGAGCATGTAGGACGAGAAGACGAGATCGCGGTGTCCCATCGAGTAGCGCCACTGGCGAGCATCGAGCGCTGCCAGTTGGTCGGCGGCAATGGACCTGGGGCCGAGATAGGTGGTGAGATCGGCGGTTTGAAATTCAGCCCCGAGCCAGAACGATAGGCTGTCTTCGTTCGCGCCGATCCGACCGCTCGTCAGTACGTTGATCAGTTCGTGCGCTTGCCGGATAGGGTGCCCGTTGAGACTGGCTCCGTGGAACACCCGGTTTGCAATAACGATGCCGGTGTGCACCGGGAACGGGGAACCGATCTCCCAGCCAAGCCTTCGGAAGAGTTGCGCCTGGTTCGCCGGCTCGGTGAGAATTTCCCGCCGCTTGTCGAGCTGCTTTTTGGCGCTGCGGATGTGGTCCCAGCTGTTCCGCATCTCGTGGACAGACACGGGATGATAGGCGTTCTTGCACTCGAAAAGGAAGAGCGAACCGTCGCGCCGCGCGACGATATCCAGCTCCAACTGCTCCCCGGCGACCTTCGCCTTGAAGTCGCTTTCGACCTCGAAGCCTGCAGAGCGGAGCGCCTCGGTGACGGAGTGGACCATGCGGTCCTTCGGACCGATCGCGGCCGACCTGAGGCGGTTGGCGACGATGGTGTTGCGCACAAGGTTGGAGACGGCCACCACGTGCGGGGCAATCACGTAGTAGCCACCGACATCTACGAACGGGCGGTACTGGAGATCGAGATGCGAATCTCCGGGATCCATTGTCAAAAGTCCGATAATATCGCTGCCCTTGTCCCCGTCGCCGAAGATCAGCCGCATCTGCTCGACCATCGCATCGTGCGGTATGAGCAGGAGTGTCGAGGTCAGGGTCAACGTTTCGCGCTCGGCCGGATCCTCAAGGTCCGCCAGCCGACGCTGGTACGCGCAGCTGATGAAGTTGAAGTAGCGCTGCACCTTGAACACGTCCAACGATGAGATGTTGTCGGTGATGGGGAAGATGAGGTCGTCGAACGTTCCGAAGTTGTCGACGTCCAGCGCCAGTAGCATCTGAATCTCGTCGCGGAATAGCTCGTCCCGCGCGAACAAGGCATCGAACATCTCCGGGATCGCGGGCAACCGCAGGACCAAGCGTCTTACGATCTGATCGTTGATCTCAAGCAGCCGGTCGAAACCGCGATCAAAGGCCCGGTCTATCACGGCCCGGATGGAGATCGCTGAATCCGCTTCCCGCAGGTGGATTTGCCGAATTATCGTTTGGTTCTGGTGCTGCATAAACCCAAGGCGGACCGCACGCTCGACGTCGGGGTCGATCGAGGAGACCGTAATCGTCTTCCCTTCGTAGTCCGCGCGGTATGGCAGCCCGTCGATGAACAGCTCCGCCTCCCTGAACTTCGTAAGCCGAATTGCGGCCACCAACAGCCGCTCGTAGACGAGCGCGTTCTTCCCGGAGGCCTCGGTGTCGACATGGGCGAAGGAGAGGCCGTCGACCGGGAACATCGACGCGTAGGTATACAATACGAGCGAGGCAGCCTCGGCGTACTCCTCGGACGAGTAACGCCTGCCATCCAGCGAACTGGCTTCCTGGTCGTTGATCCATTCATGATAGAAGAGGCTGTTGACCATGACGAAAATGGTCTTCAGCACCACGGATCGATGCGCCCGCACCGTCGCCTCGACCTCCAACTTCAACGTCAGGGCGTTCCCCGCAACGCGCGACAGCGCCTCGACCGATTCAAGGTAGGCGATGCAATCCGGCGACGTGGCCAGCAGGTCGCGGACGTTGAGCACGGCCTTGGCGATCCTGCCGATCAGGGATCCCCTGTATTCGTAGCGCGACGCGCGGAGCACGCCGTCGCGCCGCATGCAGGAGATGGCGTGATCGGGGTCGAGGAAGATCATCGCCAAAGCGGTCGCGATCGCCTCGCGCGGCCGCCCTTCAGTCAGGTGCCCCGCGAGCACCGAGACATGCGCCTTGACTTCCGCCGAAAGCGCCTTGGTCGCGGGTGGGCGTGCCTCCGTGCGGAGCAACGACACCATGGATGCCTGGGTCTTGGCGGAAAGCAGGCGGGCTACGAGGTCGGAGACTGGCGGCGACTGAGTCAAAACACCCTCATTGTTGAGGCCAACGCGGCAGAGCATACGACGCGAAAGATTATCGCTCATTGGTCCCTTCCCGGCGACCTGCCGAAGTGATTTCCTGAACGAGCGTCAGCTTCTACCATGCGAGTTTCCGAAAGCGGACGGGCCGCTTCCCACCCCATGACCGACAGGCAGGCAACATATCCTGCGCGTCAAAGCGGCCAGCGCCTTGATGGTCATGCCGGTCTCGGCCTGCAGCTCGAGCAGCCGCAGCATCGGCCGCGGCGCGATCTGGCTGATCTCGTCTATGATCAGGATCGTGTTGCGGGTCGGCATGAATTCGCCGGCATCGACGGATTTGAGGAACGGCTCGAGCGCCCGGGTCTGCGCGATGCCGGCGTCCTGCAGCGCGTCGGCCTGCCGCCATGCGGTCGAGACGCCGACGAGCTCGCGGCCCGAGGCGTCGAAGCGCGTGTCGGCCTTCCAGGCGGCGACGAGAGGCTGCAGCAGCGTGGATTTTCCCGCGCCGGCGACGCCGGTGAGGAGCGACAGCGCGCCGCCCTGGCCGAGCGCATAGATCGCGGCCTTTTGCGCGGCGCCATGCTCCGGCTCGCTGTCGAAATCGAGCCCCGAAGCCTCGATGGCGCGCCGGATGTCGGCGGCCGCCAGCGCGCCGGATGTGCCGAGCGCGGCGCGCGCGGCTTGGGAGCGAAGGCTCTCCTCGACACGGATCTGCGCGGAATTGGTGACGCGGAGCACCTGTCGCGGTGCGTATTCCGACGAAGCCGGCCATGCATTCCAATATGAAGCCGGCCACCTGTTCCGATCCGAAGCCGGCCAGCGTTCCGATTTGATGTCGGCCACCGGCGTCGTGCGTGCGCAGATCGATTTGGATGATGTTTCGCGTCGTGGACGCGGTCAAGCCTGTTCGAGTTTTGCGGGCGCCGAGCGGCGCTTGCGGAGGCTGTCGCCGGAGAGCTCGAGCCGGTAGGCGTTATGGATGACGCGGTCGAGGATGGCGTCGGCGATCGTCGGTATGCCGATCATCTCGTGCCAACGATCGACCGGAACCTGGCTGGTGATGACGAGGGAGCCGGCGTCGTAGCGGTCCTCGACGATCTCCAGCAGATCGCGCGCCTGATCGCCGACGAGCGCCTCCGGCCCCCAATCATCGAGGATCAGCAGTCGCGCGCGTGCGATCTTGCGCAGCAGCCGGCCGTAGCTTCCATCGCCATGCGCGACGGCGAGATCGGTGAACAGCCGAGGCACGCGATAATAGAGCACCGATATGTCCTGCCGGCAGGCCTTTTGGCCGAGCGCGCAGGCGAGCCAACTTTTGCCGAGGCCGCTCGCCCCGGTGATCAGCAGATTGCGCCGTTCGGCGATCCAGTCGCAGGCGGCGAGCTTCAGGAACAGAGCCCGGTCGAGCCCGCGTGTGCTCTGATAGTCCACGTCCTCGACGCTGGCCGGATGGCGCAGGCGAGCGGCGCGGGAGCGCGTCTCGAAGCGCTTCTGACGACGCAGCGTCAGCTCGTATTCGAGCAGCAGGCCGAGCCATTCGGCGTGCTCGAGGCCTCGGGCCTCGGCCTTGTGTTCCAGTTCCTTGAACCCTTTGGCGAGGCCATAGAGCCCGAGCGCGTTCAATAGATCGAGTGTCGGATGGGCGAGCATCGATGGATTCCTTTCAGTGGTAATAGCCGGGACCGCGGAGATTTTCGTGATCGAGCAGCGTTGCCGGAGCGCCGTCCCTCGCGCCGGAAGCCCTGGATTTGCCGGCGAGCAATGCGGCGACGCTCTTGCAATTGAAGGCGCCGATTTCCAGCGCGCGGGCGGAGACGGCTTCGGCCTGGGCGGCCTCGACGCCGCGATAGAGCTTCAGCACGCCGAGGCAGGTCCGAAAGCCCTGCTCGGGATGACGCCGCGCGGCGAGCACGGCGACGATGAGCCCTTCGGTGTGCGGCCCGATCGTCGCCGCCCAGCGGCGGAAGCGATCCGGCGTCCAGGCGGCGTAACGCCGGTGCGCGCTCGGCATGTGCTCCGGGGCCGTGCCGTGCCGGGCGCCCATGAAGCGGCGCTCGTGCAGGCCGACGCGCTGACCACGGTGAAAAACCTCGATCATCCGCTCGGTGACGCGCACGTCGACCTCGGCGTGGATGAGGGCGTGCGGAACCGAGTAGAAGAAGCTCTCGACCTCGATGTGATAATCGATATTGACGCGCGCCCGCTTCCACTCGGCGAACTCCCAATCCGTCGCTGGCAAGGGGCCGAGGGCGTCGCGCTCTATTTTCTCGAACAGCTCTCTTCGGCTGATCCCCAGCTTGCGCATCGGCCGGCCGTTCATCGTCTCCATGGAGCGCGCGATGGCGGCGTTGCATTCGGCGAGCGAGAAGAAGATCTGCCGCCGCAGGCGTCCCAGAATGTAGAACTGCGCGAATCTCACCCCGGCTTCGACCTTGGCCTTGTCGCGCGGCTTTCGGGGGCGGGTCGGCAGCACGCCGACGTCGTAATGCGACGTCAGCGCGCCATAGGTCCGATTGATCTCGGGGTCGTAGAAAGAGGACTTATTGACGCCGCTCTTGAGATTATCGGGAACCAGCAGCCGCGGCGTCCCGCCGAAAAAGCGGAACATGCGCACATGCGCGCCGGTCCAATCCGCCAGCTTCTGCGTCCAGCTCGCCTCGGCGTAGGTGAGATTGGAGGCGCCGAGCACGGCGACGAAAATCTCCGCCTCACGGATCTCGCCGGTCACCGGGTTCACGATCCCGATCCGCTTGCCGGAATAATCGACGAAGACCTTGTCGCCAGCGACATGGTGCTGCCGCATCACCGGCGTCAACCGCTGCTCGAAGCCGCGAAAAAGATCGCAGAACCGGCTGTAGCCATAGCCCTCGGGGTTGGCGTCCCGATATTCCTCCCACAGGATCATCAAATTGACCCCGGGGCGCTTCATCTCCCGCGCCAGCTCCGCCCAGTCCGGCTCGACCCGACGCCGTTGGCCCGTCTTGAAGCTGGGGCGCGCGAACAGCCGCTGCTCCAGCGCGTCGTCGCCGACCTCCTCCGGAAGCGGCCAGATCAGCCCCGCGGCCGCCGTTCGCTTCAAATAATCCTGCACCGTGCTGCGCGCCACGCCGAGCCGCCGCCCGATCTCCCGCGCGCTCACCCCCTCATGGGCGAGCCGCAGCATCTGCCGAAGTTGTCGCATCGTCAGTTCTCTCTTCGCCGGCATCCCGTTCTCCTCGTCGATCTCGACGAAGCGGAATGCCGCAGTTGCTGACCTGCGGACAGCAGACGAAAAGAGGACCGGAAAGGCCTCCTGGTGGCCGGCTTCAGTTCGGAATGGTGGCCGACTTCAAATCGGAACGCCGGCCGGGATCAAATCGGAATCCCCGGCCGGATTGCGTCGGAATTCGCAGTCGCGGCTCGTCCTCGGGATTCTCGCGCTTCGCCCAGGCGGCGACCAGATCGACGTGCTCGCCGTGAAGATCGACGCCCTTTCGCTCGATCTGCTCGACGACCCGGTCGATATCCTTGACGCCGCCGGCGACGCCCACGCCGATCAATCCCCGCGCGGCGTGGATGCGAAGACGATCATGGTCGATGACGGCGGCCGTGTGGAATTCCTCGGCGAGATGTTTCGCCGCGAAGGCGTAGGCCCGCTCGATGCGCTCCTCGTTCGACAGCGCGGCAATCCTCGCATCCTCCATGACGGTCGAGTGTTCCCAACCCATCGCCTCGGCCTGGTCGCGCCAGATTTTGTGATCGGTCTTCTCGCCATGCTTGGCGAGGCGCGCGGCTGCCGCCGCTTCGCGGAGGATTTCGGCTTTCTTTTCCGCAGAGATGTCGTCCCAATCGAGCCCTTGCCCGGCCGCGAAGGCCTTGGCGTTGCGCAGGACCTGATGGGTGCTCTTGCTGAACGCCTCATTGGCGAATTGCGGGATGGCGAGGATGACGGCGGCCTGTTCCTTCTCGTCGTAGGCGACGCGAATGCCGAGCGCGCGCAGCTCGTCGGCGAGGACGGCCTGGGCGAAGGCGCCGAACTCATGGACGCGGGCGTGAAGGCGCTGGGTGTCGAGCGATCCGATATGGCCTTCGCCGGTAACGACCAGATTGAACAGCGCATTGTGGATGTGGTCGTGGGGATCGCCGGCGATCGGCGCTTCGAGGAGATAGGTCGCTCCCTCGCGGCCGTCCTGGACCGGCAGGGTCGGACGGGCGATATAATGCTTGAAGCTCACCCACCCGACCGCGCCGGGATCGGCGCCGCTCTTCCCCGCGCGCCCGCGCCGCGCCCAGCCGATCTCGCGGGCGACATAGCGCATCGCCGCGTCATTGGCGCGATAGATGGCGTTGCGGATGGCGGCGGCCTCCGCTGGATCCTGCGCGAATTCGGCGGCGAGCGTCACGGATTTGTGGGGTGAGAAGGTGAAGTCGTAGCCGCTGATTTCTCGTTTGTGCTTCGACCAGGCCTCGCCCGTGTCGGCGCGCTTGCCCTCGAAGAGCCGATCGAGCTCCTCGTCCTTTGGCGCATGGTGAGAATTGATGCCGAGCGCGCGGGCGACGGAGAGCGGCATGTCCGCTCGCCAGGCCGGCCCGGCGTCGCGGCCGGTGTAGTAGCTGGTGAGGCGCGACCCCGGCTCCAGCTGCTGCTGACCGAGGGCCTCGGTCGCCTGCTCGGGCGGCGGCGGGCCGAGCCTCGCTTCCGTGAAATACATACGGACGAGCTTGCCGTCGGAGGCCGCCGCAAATTTGCGGAAAGTGATCATCGATCAGGCCTTCGCGAGGGAAGAGAAGCGCTTTTCCAGGGCCTCGACGGTCTTGTCCGGAAGGCTTTGCTGCGTGTCGACGAGGAGCTCGACGGTCTTGCGCGAGAGGATGAGCTGCTCGCGGTTCTGCGCGATCAAATGGGCGAGCAAATCGCTCAGTGTCGGCTCGCCGGCGTCGTCCTTGGGCGTGAGCAGGGCGATGATCTCGTCGAGGCGGGTGATGGTGATGCGGATCTGCTCGTTCTGAAGACCGACCGCTTCGACGATCTGGTGGCTTTCCTGCTCGACCCGGGCGAGACCCTCTTGCAATTCCTTGGACATAGTTGCGCCTCCTCTACGGAGGCGAAGCGTTGCAGCGCTCTGCGCGAATGGGAAGCGGGCGCCCAATTTGATAGCGTCTCCGTTTGAGTTTCGGGCAATGCGCCAGAAGCGAACATCTGAACCGCGCCGGGATCGCCGGAGGCCATTTGGTTTGAGTCACGCCGCGATGGCGGGCTCCTCGAGTTGCGCATAATAGCGCGCTTCGGCTTCGGCCGGCGGAATGTTTCCGATCGGCTCGAGCAGTCTTCGATTGTTGAACCAGTCGACCCATTCGAGCGTGGCGAACTCGACCGCTTCGAAGTTTCGCCACGGCCCGCGTCGCCAGATCAGCTCGGCCTTGTAGAGCCCGTTGATCGTCTCGGCGAGCGCGTTGTCGTAGCTGTCGCCGACGCTGCCGACCGATGGTTCGACGCCGGCCTCGGCGAGGCGCTCGGTGTATTTTATAGAGACGTATTGAACGCCGCGGTCGCTATGATGGACGAGGCCGCCGCCATGAACCGGCCGACGATCATGCAGCGCCTGCTCGAGCGCGTCGAGCACGAAGCCCGCATGCGCCGTGCGCGAGGCGCGCCAGCCGACGATCCGCCGAGCGAAGGCGTCGATCACGAAAGCCACATAGACGAAGCCTTGCCAAGTCGAGACATAAGTGAAGTCGGACAGCCACAGCGCATTCGGCCGCGCCGCCCGAAATTGCCGGTTCACCTTGTCGAGCGGGCATGGAGCCTTGCGGTCGCTCACCGTCGTTTTGACCGGCCGGCCGCGCACGATCCCTTGCAACCCCATGTTCCGCATCAGCCGCGCCACCGTGCAGCGCGCGACCTTTTCGCCCTCCCGGTCCAACTGCTTCCACACCTTGCGTACGCCATAGACCTGGAAGTTCTCGTCGTAGACGCGCCGTATCTCTTTGCGAAGGACCGCGTCTCGGCGCGCTCTGGCCGAGGCCTTCGCAGGGTCACGCCGGCGCGCCGCATGCGCCCAATAGGTGGAAGGGGCGATCGGCAACAGCTTGCAGATCGGCTCGACCCCGTGCTTGTCCCGGTGATCGTCGATGAAGGCGATCATTGTTTCGAGCGGCGGTCGAGCTCCGCCGCCGCAAAATAAGCCGACGCCTTGCGCAGGATATCATTGGCCTGCCGCAACTCGCGGTTCTCGCGCTCCAGCGCCTTGATCCGCTCGCGCTCATCCGTCGTCGCGCCAGGGCGGGCGCCCGAGTCGCGCTCCGCCTGGCGGACCCAGTTCCGCAACGTCTCGCCCGTGCAGCCGATCTTCGCCGCGATCGAGGCGATCGCCGCCCATTGCGAGGCATGATCGCCCCGGTGCTCCAGCACCATCCGAACCGCCCGTTCCCGAACCTCAGGTGAAAATCTGTTCGATGTCTTCTTCTTCGTATCCATGGCTCCATCCTCTCAAGGCTTGGAGCCTCCGGCAATCCCGGCGCGGTTCAATCATTCTCCTTGCCGGCGTCTTGGATGAGCCTGCATCACTGGATCAACTAAGCGGCGCAGAGGAGAGATCGACGACCCGAGATCACGGTCGCATGATCTGACGTCGGCCAGCCAGTGGAAGACCGTCGACAGTCGCCAAACTTGAAGCCTTTCAGGCTTTGCCCTGCTAGGATCGCCGAATGACTCTACCTACCCCATTCGAGGGCGAAAGCTACGCCAACCTGCTCGCCGAGCTGAAGGAGCGAATCCGTGCAGCCCGCCTGAAGGCGGCCGTTGCCGTCAACCGAGAACTGATTCTGCTCTACTGGAGCGTCGGCCGTGACATCCTGACCCGTCAGGAGGCGGAGGGCTGGGGTACACGAGTTATCGACCGTCTCGCGGCGGACCTGCGCCGCGACTTTCCCGAAATGACTGGGCTCTCGCCGCGGAACCTCAAATATATGCGCGCGTTCGCCGAGGCCTTCGTCGACGACGAAATTGTGCAGCAGGTTGTTGCACAATTGCCCTGGGGCCATATCATCAAGCTGGTCGAGGGGCTCAAGGACCTGGACCAGAGGCTATGGTACGCCCGGCAAGCCGTCGAGCATGGCTGGAGCCGCGCTGTTCTCGCCCACCAGATCGAGAGCGGCCTGTTCGGAAGGCAGGGCAAGGCTCTGACGAACTTTGCACGAACCTTACCGGCGCCGCAGTCCGAGCTCGCTCAAGAGCTCATCAAGGACCCCTACAGCTTCGACTTTCTTTCCCTCGGCCCGAAAATATCGGAACGAGAACTCGAGCGCGCGCTGTTGGAGCATCTCCGCGCCGTCATTCTGGAGCTCGGAAAGGGCTTCGCGTTCGTTGCAAATCAATATCATTTAGAGGTGGGTGGCCACGACTACTACCTCGACTTGCTCTTCTACCACCTCCACTTACGGTGTTTCGTGATCGTCGAGCTGAAAATCGAGGAGTTCAAGCCGGAATTCGCCGGCAAGATGAATTTTTATCTGTCGGCCGTCGACGATCAGCTCCGGCATGTGACAGATGCGCCCAGCATCGGCATCATCCTTTGCAAGGGCAAGAACGAAGTCATCGTCGAATACGCACTGCGTGATTCAGCAAAGCCGATGGGCGTCGCCGAATACCGGCTCTCGGCCGCGCTGCCGGAACCGCTCCGGGCTGAGCTGCCGACCGTTGCGGAGTTCGCTCGAGAGTTCCCGCTCATGTCACTGGTCGAGTTACGCATCGAGATCGAGCGCGAGCTTCGATCTCTTTTCGAAGAGCGCGGAATGATCGAACACCCACTCACGATCCGTGCCGCCCTGGAAGAGTTGGCCCGGACCGGCACGGCCCCAGCCCGTAATCCCGAACTCGACGCCGCGCTAAAGCTGCTGAACCAGGCCGCGCAGGGCTTCAACGTGCCCCTGGACGCTGCGACAGCAGCGGCGGAGCTCGCCGCTGCCTTTCTCTCTGAGCTGCGCGCAAACCGGTCCAGTGGCCCCGCTTGACCAACCACCTCCATCCGCCCTCATGGTGGCGCGTCGGCCGCCGACGCGGAGCGTCTCACATTAAATGCATTAATACGCTTATTTAAGTTGAGGAGATTGCCGCCGACCGAACGCTCCAACGTGCCCGAAGTGGGGTCGCGCCGGGAGATATCGGTCACACGGGCGCGGAAAATGATGACTTCGGCGTTCACGCCGTTCCAGCTCTCACGTCAGCGGCGAGAACAGTGAAAAGGGAGATGCGCGTAGCGATCATGATGGGCCTGATCAGTTCCTGCTCGAGAGCTCCATCCGCGAGCGATGCGCGGCGATCGGAGCTGGCGCCGTCCTTGACTTCAATAAATCCGAGGCTCTGCGCCACAGTCAGAGCCGGCCTCGGAAATTCGGACAGTAGCTTGAGTGGATTTTCTGCCTGACAGCGGCGAGGATTCTCGCTGCGAATCAGGAGCATTCGATGACGAAGAAGAGCCGCCGGACGCATTCCCCGGCGTTTAAAGCGAAGGTGGCTTTGGCCGCGATCAAGGGCGAGAAGACGCTCAGCGAACTCGCACAGCAGTTCGACGTTCATCCGAACCAGATCACGACCTGGAAGGGCCAGCTTCTCGAAGGCGCGGCGGGCGTTTTCGGTCAGGAAAAACCGGAAGCGAAGGAAGCGGCGGTCGATTTGAAGGCGCTTCACGCCAAGATCGGCGAACTGACGCTGACCAATGATTTTTTGTCCGGCGCGCTCACCAAAGCGGGATTGCTGAGCGTAAAACGATGATCGACCGCAGCCATGAACTTCCCATCGCCCGTCAGGCGCGCGCGCTCGGCGTCGCCCGCAGCTCGGTCTATTACAAGACGCGGCCGGTCTCGGCCGAGGACTTGAATCTCATGCGCCGCATTGACGAGCTGCATCTCGATCATCCCTTCGCGGGGGCGCGGATGCTGCGTGATCTTTTGCGGCGCGAAGGTGTCGCCGTCGGTCGTCGACATGTGGCGACGTTGATGAAGCGCATGGGCATCGCCGCGATCTATCGGCGTCCGAACACGAGCAAGCCGGCGCCGGGGCATAAGATCTACCCTTATCTCCTGCGCGGCGTGAAGATCGAGCGGCCCAATCATGTCTGGGCGACGGACATCTCCTATATCCCGATGCGGCGCGGCTTCGTCTATCTCGCGGCGGTTGTCGACGTGGCGAGCCGGCGCGTGCTGGCGCATCGCGTGTCGATCACGATGGAGGCGGAGTTTTGCGTCGAGGCGTTGAAAGAGGCGCTGGCAAAGCATGGCAGACCGGAAATTTTCAACACGGACCAGGGCAGCCAGTTCACCGGCCATGACTTCACGAGTGTGCTGCTCGATGCGAAGATCGCCATCAGCATGGACGGCAAGGGCGCCTGGCGCGACAATGTGTTCGTCGAGAGGCTGTGGCGCAGCGTCAAATATGAAGAGATCTATCTGCACGCCTACGACAGCGTGTCCGAGGCGCGCGCGTCGATCGCCAAATATCTGGCCTTTTACAATGAGCGGCGCCCGCATTCGAGCCTTGACGCCCGCACGCCAGACGAGGCTTATTTCGGTTGTGGAGAGGCCGTGATGGCTGCATGATCGTCGCCGCGAATTTGTCGCGCCTCTGGTCGGGCTACGCCCTCCCGACGCCGCGACAAATTCGCGAAAGCCCCGCGTTCAGCAAACCTCGGCAGAGATCCACTCAAAATCCGCGGGGAGCTGTCCAGAGAAGCGGGGCCAGCTCTGTCCGCATTGCTTGCCACCCATCGAAACGATCCGTTAACGAACGGTTTCGCGAGCGGGCGCGGCGAAAATGAGTCGATCTCAAAAATGAGGGGAGTCAAGAGGGCCTGCGGCCATACAGCGCTCCACGATATTTTCGAAGAGTTCTCGAAAAATGTTGCTCTCGCGAAAACGGCCGTGCCGGTTTTGGAGAACGTAGAATGGTCTGGGACCTTGCCGTCCAGCCCCAAACGGCAGAACCAGCGATAGGCGAGATTGAGATGCACTTCTTCGCACAGGCGGCGTTCTGAACGAATGCCCAGACAGTAGCCGACGAGCAGCATGCGGATCATCAGCTCTGGATCGACCGACGGCCGGCCGATGCTGCTGTAGAACGGTTTCAACGTCGCGCGAATGCCATCGAGATCGAGATGCCGATCGATCCCACGCAACTCATAATCCTTCGGCACGTGATCGTCGAGGCAGAAGTCATAGAAAAAGCGGGCGGCTCCCGCCTGAGTCCCCATCATCGCCACGTCCCCCGCAAATCGGCGAGGAAAGTGAATCACGAGCCTCGGCGCCCGGCAATGGCCGAGTTTTTCAACACAATCCGCCATTTGCGGACATTCGAAATAAGGGTAGACCCGATTCATTAGGGTGCTGCAGAATTGAATGGAACTCACCGGAATATTGAGTGTCAGATTGGGTCGTCCTTATCGTTCCAAAGCGTCTCAGCCAGTTCACTGTATTCCCCTTGCGACCAGGCGTCATCAAAGTCGTCGTCTTCACGCCCCAGCGGCTCGGGCGGACTCTCGTTTATTCCTTCGCGAAAGAACGCTTCGGCCTCCAAAAATCCCTTTGCAGCTGGCCGAAGCTCAACGTCGAGAACGTGGAATTCAACCTCCCCGGATTCTTCCGATATCTCTTCCGCGTACTCGTACTGTAGCCACGGATAGATGCAGCTCATCGCCTCAAAAACATCGTGGGTTGGATACCAGCTTTCGAACCGCATGGTCTCGCCATTAGGAAACTTGAATGTGGGATTGCGCAAGCCGAGCCCCTTGTTGATCCAGTCCTCCCAGATCATCGTAACGGTCTCATCCTTGAACCGCTCCATGAACGATGCATCGACGCTGAAGGCGAAACGCCGTTTGGACTCGTCGTCATTCACCAGACCATGAGCAAGGTGGTATTGGGCCTTCTCGTCCAGAACGTTTTCGTTCGGAACAAGAACACTCCAGCCGCGTTTTGAAAGCTTGCAGATTCGGCGGTCGATCTTCTGCCACAGGGTCGTGCCATCATCAGGGTTGTGCAGAATGAGGAATACGGGAAGCGAATGGTTCTCCCAGTAATCCAGATGCCTCATTTCACCACGATAGATGAAACCTTCGGGGCATTTGCGCGAAAAAAAAGATTGGCCACTTTTGATCTGAAGCGCGATCAGTTTACCTGTCGGTTCACCGTCAACCGTTACCTCGGCTTGAGCGTCGATCCCGAAATCCGAAACCGGTTGCTCCCGAAAGAGCCATTTTAGCCTCCTGAGAAAAATCGCCTCCACAGCGTTGACGCCAGTTCTCTCTGAGATCGTGCTATCTATTCTGGCCATTGTTAGTCCCAGCGGGTGCGCATTTGACCACAGCGAGTTATCAGCACGTAAATCGGCATGGGGTCACGAAGCCGATCGGCGAGGGGTCACGCACGTAAGTGATTGATATTTGCTGCCAAGAGAGACCCTGAAAGGGGTCATGATCGGAATCCGATTACACCTTTGCCGCCGTCACGTCCTTTTCCGTCAGGCGACTGGGCCGACCGCCCATCTTGCCTTTGTGCTTCGCCTCGGCGAGTCCAGCTGCCGTGCGTTCGCGGATCAAGGCTCGCTCGAATTCGGCGATTGTGGCAAGCGTGCGAAAACCAGCATCCCGCCCGACGACGAGGTGTCGAACATCCGTCAAAGAGACGAGGCCTGTTCCCCTGCCCTTCAGGTTTTCCGCGGTTTTGACCATATGAATGTAGCTTGTCACTCCGCGATGAACATTCAGTTCATCATTAATCTCCCATCCGGAGCCGCGAAAAACAGTTAGTCGAACCGGTGTAGCCTCACATCAGGACATACCGCTTGGGCTATCGCGCAAAGATGCTCATGATGGGTTAGGTAAATAACCTGTCCGAATTGGGCCATTTGCAACAGGAGACGGAACGCCTCCTCGGAACGTCCGTCGTCGAAAGTCTCCAGGATATCGTCCGCGACGAACGGAACAAGCGCGCCGGATTGACGCGTCCTAGCAAACTCCAGATAGCCTGCGACACGAAGCGCTAGGAAGAGCTGAAATCGCGTTCCCGTGGACATTTCCTCTGAATTTCGCGTTCCCTTCGTATCGGCGACGACGCCCACGAGTTGCTCTTTCGCCCCGTCGACAATCGTCGATAAACCCTCATACATCCCACGACTGATCGTCGAGAAGGCGGCCGACGCGCTGGCGAGCATCGAACTGCGATGCTTGTCGCGATAAATGCGCAATGCGCGCTCAGCGGCCACCACGCCGGCGCGCAGCCGGAACCAGCGTAGCGACTTGTCTTCGATCTCGAGGCAGATCGTCCGACGCTGCTCCTCGATTCGCGCAACAGCGTCATCCCCGCCGACAGTTTCGATTACGCTGTCAAGTTTCGCCTTCTGAGCGAAAGACGTTCTCATTCGGCCGTCGGCTTCATCGAAACGGTTTTGAGCGTCTATCCTGAGGCTAGCCATTTCCGCCAAGTCGCTTTCCCGCGCCTTGACCGACGCTTCCACCATGGAGTCGACCTTCAGTCGACCGAGAACTTCCTTCTCCTCGAACGCCATACTTTCTCGGTAGTTGGCTCGCGTTGCGATCCTGGCGAGAACAACAAGGGCTGCGTCGAGAGTCTCAACCCCCAGCAGCGACAAGATCTCGTGCTGGCGCGTCACGTTCTGATCGCTCGAATCGTGAAATTTCCTGACCTTTTCTCGCTCCTGATCGAGATCTTGCGATTTCGCGTCGCGGTCGCGCGCCTTAGTCTCTTCGACCTCGATGCGCGCTTTCAGAACGTCAAACAGCGCGAGAGACGAGCGTCCATCGACGCCGACGCCTATCCTCGCGGCGATCTCTCGCACTTCCTTTTCAAAATTCTCCAGGTCCTTGGTCATCGCCTCGATGCGATAATCGAGATCTTTGTGTGCAGAGACGTCTCCTTCGAGCGTCTTCAGTTTTTCGACAATGGCGCTGACGAGCGTCGTCGCGGCGTCAGGGTGCGTTTGCCCGATCCAGCAGGATTCGCAGGCCTCTTTCCAGTCGGCGCGCCATTGGTCGACGGCTTTTTGCGCATCGGAAAGATCCTTGTCGCGCTGCTTCAAATCCTCCTGCGCCGTCGTCAAAGATTCGTCGAGCCCTTTGAGCGTCATCTCTGCGTCGAGCGCATTTTGCCCGAGCTGGAGAAGAGTCTTCAGATCGTCGCCTTCGGCAAAGGCGACGCCGACACGCGCCAGAGCATTGCGAAGGCGCGACAAAGCCTCGGACAGGTCCAATTCGAAGCCACGCAACTCGCTTTCGCCGTTTAAAAGGGCGTTCAAAGCCCGGGTTGCTGTCTCGTAGCGCTCGATCCAAGCCTCGAATGCGGCAACATCCATGCTTTCCGGGAAATGTTCCGAAATCATCGTGATCGCGTCGGCGATCTTTTTCCGCAACGCGGCTTCTTCACCCTTGGCCTTATCGCGACCCACGATCGCGGTCTTTTGTTCAGCTTCCTTGAGGATGATGGCCGCCACGGCGACATTGACTTTCGCCACCTCGTTCGCGTGATTGATCCGGGCCGATATCACGAGATCGTCGGCGCGCAGGGCTTCCTCGAACGCATCTGCGGTTTCGGAGTCGAGACGGCGCCGGTGCTCGGCCCAAGCCTTTTCGCGATCGCCGCGCCTTACAGCGGCCTCGCTGTCGGACATGACGCCAAAGCCGGCAGATGCGCAGTCTCTCTCCGCAATGAGCCGCTCGATATCGAACGATAAGGTTTGGACCGCGCTTTCGGTATCTTTTGACGCCTTTTCAGCGGTCGAGACATCCGACGCCCATTGCGCGATAGCCGTCGGGCCGGGAACCCGAAGCGAACGCAGATCTTCCGCACAGCCTGACCAGGGACCGAGCGGCGCCATCGCGCCGGCGAGTTCAGACTTCAACTTATGCGCCTTCTTGCGCGCCTCCGAGACCTTGGTATCGAAACCACCTTCGCGAACGTCGTGAACGACGCCAGAGAGTAGGCGCAAGCCATTCCCGCTGTCGACGACCCTGGCCGAGGTTCTCCTTTCGCGGGCCTTGTGCTCCTTTTCGACCGCCTGCGCTTGCTCGCGCTTCGCCGTCTTCTGCGCGGTGTCCAAAGCGCCCCATGCGCCGCCGAGCTCCGTGAGCCGCACTTTTGTTCTGGCGTCGAGCAGAAGCTCGCGGGCATCGTCATTCTCATCCCGGCCGATATCGCGCAGCGCCGTCTTGATCTTCGCGCTGAGTCGATCTTTTTCAAGTTTGCGATTTGGCAAGTCCTCCAGGGCCGTCAAGCTCCTGGAGCGCGGTTTGTCGAGCTTCGCGAAGGTCTCGCCTTCCTTCAGAATTGTCTCGTCGGCGACGATCGCCTCGATCTCACGTTCGAGATCGGCGACGCGAGCGACAGCGCCCGCGAGCTCCGTCTCCAGACGGATCGCCTCGTCGCGCAGCTTCGAGGCGGTATCCTTTAATTCCGGCGCTGCATCCGGCAGTTCGCCGAGTTCGGCGATCTTCTGGCTCAACTCCTCGAACTTCACGATGCGCGGGAGTGCAATTTCGATCGCTTCGATCGCTTCCTTGTCGCGTTGCGCCTGTGTGCGGTCTTCGAGCGCTTTTCTGTAATTCTCCTCGGCGCATTTGCTTTCGGCCACGAGTTTCGCATAGACCGTGGCCTGCGTGTCGCACTCTTCCCTCTTCTCAGCGAGATCCTTCAAAGAGTCCTTGAGGCTTGCAAGTTCATGCTTGCGGCCACCCTCCTTAAAGAAGGCTTCGGTCACACCTCGCATCGCATTGAGATTCTGGCTGAGGTCGGCAAGGCCGGCGCTAGCTGAAAACAGCAATTGCCCCAGATCGCCCTTGTTCGCCAGAATGGCTTCTCCGCCCTTTGCGAGCATAGCTTCGTCGAGAGAGAACATGAACCGGTAGTCTTCCCGGCTCAAACCGCCCATTTCATCCAAAATGGCGGTTTCTGGCAATGGATTGCCATAAGCGTCAAGCAAGCTGTTCGACCGCTTCTTCCGGCGACGAAATTCTCGCAAGCCGCTGGCGAATTCGACCTCCGCGCTGATCTCCATATTGTCGAACCCATGGAGATGACCGTAGCGTGTGTTATGTTCGATCCCAAACAACAGGTCGAGAATGGCGAATAAGGTCGTCGACTTGCCCGCCTCGTTCGGCCCGAAAATGACGTGAAAGTCGGGTTTTCCTGGTTCCAGCGCACCGAAATCAAAAGGAAAATCAGTGAATTTTCCGTAGCGCGCGAGGTTGAGACGACGAAGGCGCATCAAAGAGATTCCTTCGAAGATTCGATCCGCAAGCGAGCCACCACCTCCCGGGCGCCGTCTCGGGCGAGTTCGCTCAGACGCGATTTGAAAACCTCCTCGTCGGAAGGCGCGAAAATCCCGTAGGATTCACGAGGGGTGTTTTTCAGTCCCTTCTTCAACTCGTCGGCAAGTCCCTGAAGCTCCAGCATGAACGAGTCCGTCCCCATCACGTTTTCGTTCATGATCGCTTCGAGTTCAGCGATCGTGGACGCTGAATCCTCCGACGATGGCGCTGCTCCAGACGCACACGCGATCTCGATCTTTTCAACCCACGTCTTGCCCAAAAGCCCCGCCTGATGGTCGATCTCCTCTTTCAGAAGATCGGCTTTAGCGAAGAGTTCGAACGCCGTCGGAGTCACGCCGGACAAAAGGACGCGACCGACAAGGTAATCAGAGACAGCCTCCGAACGCGCCGCTTCGAGTCCCTTGCGGACCGTATCAACGACCGATCTCCAGTCCTCGCATCCCGCGACTGAAACCGGAATGCGGACGAATTCCGCGACACTGGTCGGGCGCTCTTCAACCGTAAACGAGCCGTCGTCGCCCACCGTCACGAGAGTCGCCGACTTCGAGCCGGCTTCGTTGACATCACGCCCTTGAGGATTGCCAGGCATGACGATCGTGCAATCGCCCTTAAAAATGCTTCTCTTATGAAGATGACCTAGAGCCCAGTAGCGGTAGCCAAAATCCTGCAGTTCCGTCAGCTTACACGGCGCATAGACATTGTGCCCATCGCTTCCCGTCAGGCTCGTGTGCATGATTCCTATGTTGATCGCCCCCGAGACCGGCGGCTTGAATTTCGGCAGCAAGCTTTCCGGTGCATGAGGCTTGGCGAAACTGATGCCGTGGATGGCAACATTCCTTCCCCCGCAAACACCAAGCAACTCAACGTAGTCAGCCCATCCCCTGAAAAGCTTGGCACTTTCCGGATAGGTCAACTCGGCCGAGATTTTTGATTCTGCGTCGTGATTGCCACGGACGACGAACGCCTTGATACCCGACTTATCCAGGCGATCGAGTTGGCTGGCAAAGAAGCGAGCCGTCTTCATAGACGTCTGATCGCCATCATAAAGGTCGCCGGCGAGGATGAGAGCGTCCACTCTCTCCTCAATGCACAGATCGACGACGTTCTTAAAGGCTTGTCGGGTCGCCCCGCCGATCAGGCCCCCCAACTCCGGATTGAGAAGAGCCAGCGACCTGAGCGGCGAGTCCAGATGGATGTCTGCGCTATGAACAAACCGGAACGCCAAGAGCGCCTCCATCTGTAAAAACAATAACAAACCTGCAGGAGAACCCGAATCTCCAGCAAGCCAAAGCCTGAGGATATTAGACGGAAGGCGTCCAACGCAATGGTCGATAGACATCCAGGTTGCAATTGGCGCATCGATGTCATCGTCGGCGGTTGGAGTGAAGACGGCTTTCCACCCAAGTTGTGCATCGCGGTTGAGGTAGACGAGCGGCCGCTTTGGGTCGATACTGTTGAAAAAGTCTTTTGGAAGGCCGGTCGAAATTTCTCGAAGCCGGTGATGCGCCAATCGGAAAACGAGCCGGGGGTCTACCTGCCAACGCGTCAAATGAATGCTGGGCTTCGGCTGATCCCGCACGATGGCATTCACTGACGATGCTCGCCTGAAAAGTGCTTTGCACCGGATTTGACGAGTGCCATTTTCCCGAGTTTTTCAACACAATCGGTCATTTTTTCACGTTCACGAACGGCGAGGTGCGCCATGATCGGACATTGAGCGACTGCCCGAAATCGGATGTTCCGCACTGTCAGCGCCTTTGTCGAGCTTGCCAATGAAGTCCGCAACCAGAAGATGTTCGAGGAGGAGGTCATGCTCAAGCACCTGTGTTTGGTTTCCCGTCCTTACACCAATCGATTCGTCCCTGCGTAATCCAGAAGTGGCAACCACAACCGTTCTTCTGATGCACCGAAGGATTTACGGTCGGTCTCTGAAACCAGTCCAGGGCGACGGCCCACCTTGGCCGGCGCTTAGGATTGAGGGAGAGAGGGATGGTGGTCCCACACCCTCCCGGGCATTTGAAGCATGCCCATTTCTCGATTCCTGCGTCGACCACGAAGACGAGTTCGCCAGGAACCACCTGCTCCTCGCGGGGATAGGTCTCGGACTTACGCGACAACAGGTCGAATTCGATCAGGCCGAGCCAGCGGAAGGTTTTTGCTATAAGGCGCTTCATGACGGCTACCCAATCCTATGCAGGAACGGGGCTACGTCGGCTCGCCCCCAGATCGTGTCGTTCGCGCACAGGTCGCACTCGCGCCGGGGGACGCAGGTACTCGACCGTATCGAAGCGCCGCCGACGTTCCGTCTTCATGCCGCCATCCCCTCGAAACGCCGTCAGACCCTGAAGGAGCTCGTTAACGGCCATGCAGGCAGTCTCCGTCGTGAAGGTGACCACGACAGGCGCAGGATCGCCGCCGCCCGCGACGTAGGCCTCGGCCTTGCGACGGTCGTACTCGTCCGGATCGGTGCGCTTGAGCGCCTCCTCGCGCGCCCGCACCGGGTCGACCAAGCCGCGGCACAGGAGACAAGGCGCGCCAGGAGTGACGAGCGTGACGCGGCCGGCCATCTCATAGGGGCGGTCCTTGCTGGCCGGAATGATACGGACGCCCATGTCAACGACGGGGATGCCGTAGAAGTAAGCGAGCCTGTTCAGGAAAAGACGGCCGTCGTGATCGTCGGTACATCCGAAGACGACGTCGCAGGAGCGCAGGGCATCGCGGGCTCTCGCATCGCCGACCCATCCCTTGAAGGTGACGACATCAACGCCGAGATCGGCTTCCCGGATCTCCCGCGCCAGGACATCGACCTTCGCGCGACCGCCATCGGCGTCACTTCGACGGGAGCCGTGGACGCGGTTGAGATTGGTCAACTCAATGACGTCGTCATCGACCAGCAGCAAGCCTCCCACGCCGAGGCGGGCCAACATCATGGCCGTGGGACTGCCGGTGCCGCCGCAGCCGACCACCCCGATCCGCAGGCTGCGCACGATGGGATTGAACGACGTGCCGAACAGCCTCGCTTGCCGATCGAGCATCGCGTCGTACGCTGGGGCCTGAATGCCGTGGACGACCAGGCGGCGGCCCGGGACCGTGATGCGCTCGCAGAGCGTCGCCTCTGACGGACTCGTCCACAGGCGAGCGCAGACGCTGCCATCGCCGCCTAGCACGACGCTGGCGAAGCCATGGCCGGCGCCGGACCGGTTCGTCACGATCCGCAGCAGCTCGGTTTCGTTGCGATCGTCCTGATCGGAGAAGAAGGCATGGCTGCCGGGATGCGTATGCACGATGCCGAGCGTGAGACCGCTCTCCTCGGCCTGCTTCAGCAACCTGACGAACGACCTCGTCGACCACGTCACGTGAACGCCGGAGGCCGAGATCCTGTCCTCGGCCGGCACCGGGACGACCTTGTGGGAGACAAGGCGCCGACGCGCCTTGCGGGTCCATGGATCGGCAGTGACGTCAGCCTTGCCCAGAAGGACGTAAGCCGATGCCTCGGCGCCATCGGCGGCGGCCAGAAGGGCGCGCAGCTCCGCTTCGTGCCCTTCGAGGAGGATCATGTCGAGCATGTCAGGCCGCCTCGGTGAGGGCGAGCTCGATGCGCTTCACCATCGTGTGAATACCGTCGACGCCGGGACGCCACGCGTTTTTGTGTCGCGACCAGCGCTGCCAAGTCTGGCCGCGGAAGGGATGCGGTACCGATGCCGCCCGGGGATCGCCTCCGGTCCGCTGCAGTTTCAGCCAGGGAAGGCAGTAGAACATGTCCGGCGGGCAGTCGGGGTAGCCCGGCGGCAAGAGGACCAGGACATTGACCGCCGTCGATGTGAACTTGCCCTCTGGCAGAGGAAGCGCCTTCAACACGACGCCAGCGTGCCCTGCTTCCGAGCCGTCCTCATAGGCTATGCCCCGCCTGGCGAGATACTCAACGTCGCGGGGTGGCAGGAAGATGGAAAGGCCCTCGGTCGTCTGCGCGATCGCCGTGAAGAACTTCTCCACGCCGGGCTTCGACAGATCGACGAAATCGGCGTTGCGGATCTGCAGGTCCTCGCCGCCCCGGATTTCCTGGTAGACATCGTGCGTGGCGGGATCGACGCCGGCCAGGATCTTGAGCGCGCGACCGCTGACCAAGTTGGTCCCGTATTCGCGCTCGCGGTCGTCGACCTTGAAGCGGAAGGAGCGGTCAGTCTTGAAGATCAGGACCTTCTCGGCCCCCTTCGCGCGAAGGTCGAAGAGTTCCTCCTCGCGCAGGGTTTCCAGCGCACCGTCCGGCAGGACGGCGATGGCCAAATGCTCGTCGACGGGGCGGGCGCCGGCACCTTCGAGGATCTGGCGGCCGGTGACGATCGGATCGGGGATCTCGATCTGACGAAAGTTGAGCTCCGCGTCCCCGATCAGGATCTGGAAACGCGGGACGTTGGCGTGGGCAGGCTGGATCATGAAAGGCTCGCTATTCGAACAGCGAGGCGGAACCTGCCGCCCCTTCTACCCTTTCAGCGAACCTGGCCCGATGGATTCGGTAGTCGTGTCAGGAAAAATCTTCGGAGGTGCAGACGAAGTAGAATTGGCAAGTCGGACAGTCCTTACCGGCTACCGGCGCGAACTCGCCCTGCTCGATGCCGGCAATGCTTTCGGCGTAGCCTTCCAGCCCCTTGCCGGCGACGGTCGGAATGGGCGACCGATCGGATTGGGCCGGGTAATACGCCTCCAGTTCGACCGCTTGGCCTGGAAACATCTGGCGACCGGCCAAATGCAACAATTCCCAGATCGGCTTCGTCGGCTCGCTCTTGCTCTTGCGACCCGTCCTCAGCCTCTGCGCGAGGATACCTCCGGTAGGCGTCAGGACGACACGATCCGGTCGCATGGTAATCCGCTTTCCGGCCAAGTCGGCGAACCAGGCCCGGTCGGCATCGATCCCCAACATCGGCATGTTCGCCGCGCCCTCGACCATCTTGGTCGCCTCCGCGAGGTAGAATGGCGCGAACGCATGGTCGGGGCCCTGCTCGGCCCATATCGCCTTGAGGCGCGCCACGGCCAGCGACGCCGTCACGGTTCGGCCTTCTCTGATTTCGTCGAAGATCCAGCGGATCGTCTTCCTCACGCAGCCGTGGAACTTGAGATAGGCGCTGTCGTCGCTGGGACCTCTCAGGCCATCTATGACTTCGTACCGATACCGCGCGGGACACTTGGAATAGACTTCGAGGTGCCACTCCTCGAATTCCGCCTGCAAAGGGATAGGAATTCTGACCGCCTTCGCGGACATGCCTTGCGACAAGCTCGCGGTGCGGGCACTCGGCAGGACGCCTCCGAGATCCTTTAGGAATTTCGAAGGGTTGCACGTGGCCTTGGCGGTGTAATGCCTCGCATGACTGATGGTCATCGCGTCCCGGGCGCGCGAAAGAGCGACGAAGAACAAGCATTCCGATTCGGCCTCATGCTCCGCGGGAGAGAGCTCCAGCCGCTCCAGCCCCTTCGGCGCCGGGCATGTCACCGCCCGCCGGCCCCCCGGCACGTACCGCGTCGCAACCTGCGGCAGGTGAACGGCAGGGAATTCCAGTCCCTTCGAGCCGTGGATCGTCATCATGCGGACGGCGGCTATGCCCGTTGCCTCCGGCGGAATGATCCGGAACTGGCGATCGTCGTCGAGCCGTTCGAGCCTCCGGATATCGTCCAGCAACTTACGCCGTCCCCCGACGCCGCGGTTCGCGTCGAGATGCTCACGGCAGAACTTGAGGAGCTGATAGATCGCCACGAGCGACTGCTGGGAACGTATGTCGCCGGCATCCAGCAGCGGACGCAGGTAATCGCTGGCTTCAAGCAGATAGTGGCTCAGGAGGTGCCAGGGACTCGTATTCCATTCCGTTCCGCTCAGATGTTGCGACAGGAGGCGAAGCCCAGCGGCACCCGTGGGGGACACGCCGGCGATCGTGCCCGCCTTGGCGCAGGCCGCGACGACGTCTTCCTTCGCCTCCCGGGCGTGACCGATGACCCGTTTCGCGTCCTCGCGCGTCGCCCCGTATTGCGGGAACTGCGCTACACGCATCAAGCCGACGCCGCCCGGCTCCGCCCCCAACGAGATCAGGGCCAAAAGGTCGCGAACTTCCGGGCGCTCGAAGATGTCGCCTAGATAGAGGATGGGAACGCCGAGCTCCTGCAGGATGCGGCCGAAGCGGGCAAGGCAGAGGTGGGTACCGGCGAGGATCGCCTGGTCCTCGTACCCGATACCCAGGGAGCGCAGGCGCTCGATCTGATCCCGCATCGCGACGGCTTCCGATCGCAGGTCGGGGGCCTGCACCAATTCGACGAAGCCGACCTTGCCGCGGTGAGCTTTCCAGCTCGCCGCCGGACGAGGCGCCGCCGCTATGCTTGCGCCGAAGCGCTCGAAGACCCGCACCACCGTATCGCAGGAACGGTAGTTCGTCTTCAGTTGCCGGCGTTGGGCCCCTGGGTACCGGTTCGTGAAGTCGACCGTATTGGCCGGAGCAGCGCCGCGGAAACGATAGATCGACTGGCGGGGATCGGCCACGACCCAAAGCCTCTTGCCCTGATCGGTGATCTGTGCGAGCAGCGACGTGCTCGCGAAGTTGACGTCTTGATATTCGTCGACAAGAACGTGGCGGTGCTTGGCCCTGACCTCGTCCCGAATGGCACGGTTTCGGGATAGTAGTTCCGTCGATCGGTAGACGAGGTCACCGAAGTCCAGGCAATGCCGGTCGAGCAGTGCCTGCTGATAGATCCGGTAAACCCTGCCTACCTCGACCGCCTTCTGAGCCCTTTCAATCTCATCGGCGCTCACAGCGTCCTTGAGCGTTTGGGCGGCGGCCGTTTCGTATTCCTGGTAAGATACCATCTCGTCCTTGGCGCGGGAGATCGCCTTCAGGATCGGCTTCAATTCGAGGGTCGGGTCCCAGAGGTTCTGAAAATGGACGAGGGAGAGTTCCGCAAGGAGCCCTTCCAGAACGGCCAAGGCCGTCGCCTCATCCAGCACCTTGAAATCGGGGGGCAGGCCCGCGGCCTGATGGTGGAGGCGAAGCAACTCCAGGCCGAACGCGTGAAACGTGCCGACCCAGATCAGCGGAGCGGAGGCCGGACTGACCGTCTCGATCCGCTCGATCATCTCGGCCGCGGCCTTGTTCGAGTAGGTCAGCGCTAGGATGCTCGACGGCGGGATATCCTTGTTGATCAGATGCCTGATGCGGGCGACCAGCGTCTTGGTCTTGCCGGTTCCGGGACCTGCATCGAGAATGAGGGGACGTTCATCCCACTCGGCCGCCTCACGCTGCTCGGGATCCAGAGGATGGCTAGGCCCGGAGGCCTCGGGCGTGACCGGAGCGGTCAGTGGCGGAAGCAACAGTGCACGGATCGCCTGCATGCGAACGAACTCGACGGGCAGGCCAGCTTCCTCGGCGATCTTCGAAGGGCGCTGACGCTGGACAACAAGCTTCTCGCGGAGCGCATCGGCGGGCAGGAGAAATTCCTGCGCGAAGATGTCGGCCTGGACCTCCTGCCTTGCGCGAGGCGAGTAGGCGACGACGCGATCCGAACCGGTCTCGATAGGCTGCCCACCGAAGCCGGCCTCCGTCGAGCGGATCATGAAGGCCGTCTCGTCGTGCAGCCAATAGTGGCCGAGCTCATGGGCGGCCACGACCGCTTTCTGGCTGTCGTCGAGGTTGGAAGCCAGCCGAACGAACCCGTCGTCGCGTTCCAGTGCGCCGAACACTCCAGGGCCGAAGACCGTTCCGGGATCGAACTCGTCGACCTGAAGCTTCGCGATCTTCAGTCCCGATCTGATGAGCGCGTCGGCCGTGGCGGCCGATGCCGTCGCGGCCGATTCCGTGTGGCGCTGGCGCGCCTTCAATCGAATGTCGCGCCAGATATCCACGATCAGTCCTCGTCGGAAAGCCAGAAGGACCGGCGATCCTCGGCCATGTTCGAACCGCGAATGGCCTCCTCCCAAGTCCTCTGGCGACCGGTGGTCGGCGCAGCCTTTGCCTTGAACGCGGGCGTAGGTGCCATCTCGCGAGACGACCTCACGATGGATTCGAACCAGTCCATGGCCCTATCGATCTGCGCGGCTCCCAGGCGGGCGAAGCGCTTTGGTATCGTTGCCGGGTCGATCCGACCGGAGTTGATATCCGAGACCACCGATCGCGATATGTCGAGCCGATCGGCGAAGTCGCGCAACGACGTTCCGGCTTCCTGGAGCGCGGCGCGTAGGGTGACAATCTCGCCGACGAGAGGCTGCGCGGCTGCCGCGGCCTGCCTCGAGGCGAGCAGTTCCATGTCCATGATCTCGACCGCGTGGGCGCGGATCTCGTCCGCGAACTGAGGGTAACGACCCGTCCAGGCGTTGAGCAGCTCGGGAGAGATCGGGTCCGCGACCTGATGGAATTCGAATAGGACGTCGTCGAGTGTTTCGGATGCGCTTATCATTTGTTCGATCCCAAGAGTTCAAGGATCTGCCTTTCGGCCTTCTCGACCCAGTCCTGGACGGTTTTCGGCGTCTTCCCAAGCATTACTGCAATGCTCTCGTTCGGGTTGGAAGACGTGTAGCGAAAACCCAGGCGGTGCAGCTGGAAGGCCTTTCGTTGCAGATGCGGTAATTTCGCGATGGCGTCGGCGATTACGGCGTTGTCTTCCGGACTGAGTTGGTTCCAGTCCGGCGGCTCTGTCGCGATGCCCGTCTCGGGATCGACGGCCTCTTGCTCGATGACGTCGCGATCCTTGAGCGACGCCCTGATCCGATCCACCAATCGTTGGCGAAGTTTCGCGTGGAAGGCCGTCTCGAAGCCGACACCATCTGCCGCGGACGGCGTCAAGACCGCGACGGAGAGGATCTCTATGACCTCTTCGATGACCTCGCGCCCGCCATCGACCAGGTCCTGACGAACGCGTGGCCGAAGATAAGCTCTGGCCAGGTCCGTCAAATGCTTGAGGAGCTTGCCCCTCAGGCGATCGTGCCGCGGTTGGTCAAGCTTACGGCAGGCTCGGACCACCTCTTCGGGCCTTCGCGTTCCAAGACTGCCGGCATCGCTGAGCTCCTTCCATTCGGACCACCAATCGGCTTCCGAATTGTGCCTCATATCCAAGAACGCCCCCCTTGCTTCAGCGAGCGCCTGACCCTTTAGCGAACCGTCAGGCGGCCATCCGGTAGTTCTTGAACCATTTTTCGCCGACCGCCGGCAAGTTGCAAAGTGTCGTTGCTGAGCGCCATTCGCGCAATCAGATGCAGCGCTACATGCCGTTCAGCGACATCCTGGCTACTTTCGAAGAGCAACTTGATCGCCGGATCGTAGCCGACTCGGAACGGACGAGGTTATGCGGTCAACGTCAATGCCGCGACCGCTGAGCCAGTCAGTGGCCTACGCGTAACCGCCCAGATCTAAGATGACATTGCAACTGTCGCTAGGACTGGGGAAGACCAGTTCCAGAGCGAACTAACTACCCTGAACCGGACGCTCCCAGAGTCCGCAAAGGGTCAGGGGTGGGCGTATTCTTGGTTTCTTTCGGCTATGTCATTCCCGGAACTGAGCTTCATTCAGGAGTGGGTGCGCGCGGCATAGACGACGCGCTTTACCTTCGGCTCCGTCGCCGTCATCGCTCACCCCCACATCCCCCGCATCTTTGCACGCACATCGACCCGCAGCCCACCCCCGGCGAGACGCTCGCCCGCGGCCGCAGCGACCGGCCAGCTCACGCAGTCGAAATGCCGCAGCAGCTCCGCGGGAATGAAACGCGTGCGCGCGGCGTAGACATGCCGGTCGCCCTGCGCCGGCTGGCCATGGGTGAAAAAGCGCTGCGGCGTCACTAGGCGCAGGCTGTCCTTCGCGCGCGTCATCGCGACATAGAGCAGCCGACGCTCCTCCTCTATCTCCGCCGCCGTTCCCGTCGCGAGATCGGAGGGGATGCAACCGTCGACAGCGTTCAGCACGAAGACCGACTTCCACTCCTGCCCCTTGGCGGAATGAATCGTCGATAGGATCAGATAATCCTCGTCGCGCAGAGGCGGGCCGGCCTCGTCGCTCGTCGCGTCCGGAGGGTCGAGCGTCAGCTCGGTGAGGAAGCGCTCGCGCGAGGGATAGCAAGCTGCGATCTGCTCGAGCTGGACGAGATCGGCGAGGCGGCTCGGCGCGTCCTCGTGCAGCCGCTCGAGATGCGGCTCGTACCAGCGGCGCGCCGCTTCCATTTCCGCCGGCCAGCGCTCTCTCGCATGCAGAATTTGCAGCGTCGCGACGAGGCCGCGCCACTCCTCGCCGGCGCGCGGCGGCGACGGCGCCTCGGCGAGGCAGGCGAGCGGGTCCGGGCGCTCGATGAGGAAATCGAGAATTTTCTGCGCGGAGGAGGGGCCGACGCCGGGCAGGATTTGCAGAATGCGAAAGCCGGCGACGCGATCGCGCGGATTCTGCGCGAAGCGCAGCAAAGCGAGAACATCCTTCACATGGGAGCTGTCGAGGAACTTCAGCCCGCCGAACTTCACGAAGGGAATGTTGCGGCGCGCGAGCTCCAGCTCCAACATTGCGCTGTGATGCGAGGCGCGGAACAGAGTCGCCTGCTGCTTCAGCGTCATGCCGGCTTCGCGCGCCTCGAGCACACGCTCGGCGATGAAACGCGCCTGATCGCTCTCGTCGCGCACGGCGACGAGCTGCGGCCGCTCCGAGGAACGGCGCTCGGTCCAGAGGTTCTTGGCGTAGCGCTCGGCGGCGAGCGAGATGACCGCGTTGGCCGCGGCGAGAATCGGCTCGGTCGAGCGATAATTGCGGTCGAGCGTGACGATTTCCGCCCGCGGCGTGAAGCTCTTCGGAAATTCCAGAATGTTGCGCACAGTGGCGGCGCGGAAGGAGTAGATGGATTGCGCATCGTCGCCGACGACGGTGAGCCCCTGGCCCTTGGGCTTCAAGGCGAGCAGGATGGAGGCCTGGAGGCGATTGGTGTCCTGATATTCGTCGACGAGAATGTGATCGAAGCGGCCGCCGATCTCGTCTGCGAGGGCTTCGTCCTGCATCATCTGCGCCCAATAGAGCAGGAGATCATCGTAATCGAGCACATTCTGCGCCTGCTTCGCCTCGACATAGGCGGCGAATATGCGGCGCAGCTCGTCATGCCAGCGGGCGCACCAAGGGAAGGCGCCGAGCAGCGCCTGCTCGAGCGGGATTTCGGCGTTCACGGCGCGGGAGTAGATCGAAAGGCATGTGCCTTTGGCAGGGAAGCGGCTCTCGGTCTTCGAGAATCCGAGCTCGTGGCGGAGGAGATTCATCAGATCGGCGGAATCTTCGCGATCATGAATGGTGAAGGCGGGATCGAGCCCGATGGCGCCGGCATATTCGCGCAGCAGCCTCGCGCCGATCGCGTGAAACGTGCCGGCCCAGACGAGGACATCGCCGCCGCCTGTGGCGCCCAGCGCCTCGGCGCAAATGCGTTCGACCCGCCGCGTCATCTCGGCGGCGGCGCGGCGGGAGAAGGTCATCAGCAACATGCGCTGCGGATCGGCTCCCCGGACGATGAGATGCGCGACCCGATGGGCGAGCGTGTTCGTCTTTCCGGAGCCTGCGCCCGCGATGATGAGCAGCGGGCCGCCGGCGGAGGCCGACGAGCCGTCAGCAAGGCCGTGCTCGACGGCGCGGCGCTGTTCGGCGTTGAGCTTTTCGAGATAGGCGACGGCGGTCATGGGCGAATCGGCAGGGTGAGCGGGCCAGCGGACTGAACCATGATTCTTGTTTTGTTCGCAATGGCGGCGTATCACGAAAATCGAAGCTGCGGCCCCTCGAAATTGCTCGAGGCGCCACGAAGCGTTCGCGCGGCCTTCCTCGCAGAGAAATATCCGCAACCCCGTCCTCTTGACTCCCGACCTCGAAGGGGAGAACATTTAGAGAACATGACGTTGAACCCACACCCAGAGGTCGAGAAGGCGATTGCGGCACGAGCCCGCCATAGAGTCGTTGCGCGCGCAGATCGAGAAGATCGAAGGCCGGGCGCGGCGCGTCAAATCGGTCCTTCCGTTCGGAATCGCCGACATCGACGCGCGCCTTCCGGGCGGTGGTCTCCCCCTCGGCGCGCTCCATGAGATCGCTGGCGGCGGCAATGGCGCAGTGGACGGCGCGGCCGCGGCGCTGTTCGCCGCCGGGATCGCGACCCGCACGAAAGGCAAGGTTCTCTGGGTCATAACGCGATCCGACCTTTTCGCCCCGGCCCTCGCGCAAGCGGGCTTGGCGCCCGATCGCGTGATCTATGTCGAGGCCGGCAATGACAAGACAGTGCTCGCATGTGTCGAGGAAGGCTTGCGGCACGGCGGTCTCGGCGCGGTCGTCGGAGAAGTCGCGCGTCTCGACATGACCGCGTCCCGGCGTCTCCAGCTCTGCGCCGAGGGAAGCGGCTCGATCGGACTCGCGTTGCGGCGCTGGCGCCGGCAATCCGAAGCGGTCGACTTCGGTCAGCCGACTGCCGCGGCGACCAGATGGCGCGTCTCGGTCACGCCCTCGGCCGCTCTGCCGGTTCCCGGCGTCGGCCGCCACCGCTGGCTCCTGGAGCTGATCCGCGTCCGCGCCGGTGAAAGCGCGGATTTCGAAGTGGAGGCGTGTGATGGTTCGGGTCGTCTCGCTGTTCCTGCCGAGCTGGCCCACGGACCGGCTTCGACGGCAGGCTGGCGACGCGGCGCCGCCGGCTGAGACGCCGCTCGTCCTGATCGGTCACGACGGGAGGAGACAGGTGGTGCGGGCCGCGGACGCGGCGGCCATGGCTGCGGGCGCGCGCGTCGGAATGCCAGCCGCCAAGGCGCGGATTCTCGTGCAGGGTCTCGTCGTTCGAGATCACGACGCCGCGGCCGACGCCCAGGGCCTCGACCGTCTCGCGCTATGGGCGCTCCGACGCTACGCGCCGATCGTCGCCGCCGATCCCCCGGACGGCTTGGTGATCGACTCCACCGGAGCCGATCATCTCCACGGCGGCGAAGAAGCCATGCTCGCCGGCCTGATCGACAGGCTCTCCTCGTCCGGCGTGCGTGCGCGTGCGGCGATCGCCGACAGCTGGGGCGCGGCGCACGCCTTGGCTCGCTACGCCGCGCGGCCTGTGCTGATCGCGCCGCGCGGCCATGTGGGTTCCGTGCTGACGGGCCTCCCGCTCGCCGCGCTTCGCCTGCCTGCCGACATGGTTGCGGCGCTCCATGTTCTCGGCTTCGAGCGGATCGGCGATCTCCTCGCGCAGCCGCGCGCGCCGCTCACGCTGCGCTTCGGTCCGCAGCTCGGCCGCCGCCTAGACCAGACCCTCGGGATTCTCAGCGAGCCGATCGAGCCGATCCGACCCGACGAGCTGATCGAGGTGAAGCGCAATTTCGCGGAGCCCATCGGCGCGGCCGAGACCATCGCCCGCCATATCGGCGAGCTGGTCGTCCAGCTCTGCGCCGGACTGGAGGCCAAGGGGCTGGGCGCCAAGCGCCTCGACCTCATTTGTCACCGGGTCGACGATCGCGTGCAGGCGGTCCGTATCGGGGTCGCCATCCCGGTGCGCGACGTGAAGCGCCTCACGCGGCTGCTGACCGACAAGATCGACACGATCGAGCCCGGCTTCGGCATCGAAACCCTCAGCCTCGCCGCGACACTGGCCGAGCCCCTCGCGGAAAAGCAGACCCTGACCGCGATGGTCGATGACGGAGCGCCGGACGTGTCCGATCTCGTCGATACCCTCGTCAACCGCGTCGGTGAGCAGCGCCTCTACCGAGCTGCGCCGGTCGCCACCGAGACGCCCGAACGCTCGGTGCGCCGAATTCCGCCCATGGCGCCGGACACCGGCGAGACATGGCAAGGACGCTGGCCGCGGCCATCGCGGCTGTTGCCATCGCCCGAGCCGATCGAGACGATGGCCGCGCTGCCGGATCACCCGCCGATCGCCTTCACCTGGCGTGGCGTGAGGCGGCGCGTCCGCCGGGCCGACGGCCCCGAGCGCATCCGCGGCGAGTGGTGGCGGCGCGATGCCGAGCTGACCGCCGTGCGTGACTATTTCCGCGTCGAGGACGACGCTGGCGAACGCTATTGGATCTTCCGCTCCGGAGATGGCGAGGATCCCAACAGCGGCTCGCAGCGCTGGTTCCTGCACGGAGTGTTCGGATGAGCGGCCGAATCCGCTACGCCGAGCTGCAGGTCACATCGCATTTTTCGTTTCTGCGCGGCGCGTCATCCTGCGATGAGATTTTCGCCCAGGCGGCGCTTCAGGGCGTCGAAGCGGTCGCCGTGGTCGACCGCAACTCGCTGGCCGGCGTCGTGCGCGCATTCGAGGCCGCCAAGACGACCGGCGTGCGCCTGATCGTGGGCTGTCGCCTCGATCTCATCGACGGCATGTCGGTGCTGGTCTATCCGACCGACCGCGCCGCCTATGGCCGCCTTTGCCGGCTGCTGTCGCTCGGCAAGAAGCGCGGCGGCAAGGCGAAATGCATCCTCGAATGGGCCGATCTCGTCGCCTACGGCGATGGCCTTATCAGCGTCCTCGTTCCAGACGAGGCCGATGAGACCTGCGGCCTGCGATTGCGCCGGCTGCGCGACGCCTTCGGCGACCGCGCCTATCTCGCACTGACGCTTCGTCGACGCCCCAATGACCAGCTTCGGATCCACGAGCTGTCGACCATGGCCACGCGGATGCGCGTGCCGAGCGTCGTCACCAATGACGTGCTCTATCACGCGCCCGACCGGCGCATGCTGCAGGACGTTGTGACCTGCATTCGCCACGGCGTCACCATCGACGAGCTGGGCGATCGGCGCGAGCACGGCGACCGCTACATGAAGCCGCCCGAGGAAATGCGCCGGCTGTTCCCGCGCAATCCCGAGGCGGTCGCGCGCACGATCGAGATCGCGGCGCGTTGCCGCTTCGACCTCGGGGAGCTTTCCTACCAATATCCGGAGGAGCGCGACGATCCGACGCTCACCCCGCAGGAGACGCTGGAGAAGCTCGTTTGGGAAGGCGCGGAAACGCGCTATCCCGAAGGCGTGCCTGAGAGCGTCCAGGCGTCCCTGCGGCACGAGCTGGGCCTGATCGAGAAGCTTCGATACGCGCCGTATTTCCTCACTGTGAACAGCATCGTCCGCTTCGCCCGCTCCCGGGATATCCTCTGCCAGGGTCGTGGATCGGCCGCCAATTCCGCCGTCTGCTATGTGCTCGGCGTCACCTCGATCGATCCCGGCCGCAACGACCTCCTGTTCGAGAGGTTCGTCAGCGAGGAGCGCCGCGAGCCGCCGGACATCGATGTCGATTTCGAGCACGAACGGCGCGAGATCGTCATGCAGTGGGTGTTCGACACTTATGGCCGCGACCATGCGGCGCTTTGCTCGACCGTCATCCGCTATCGCGCCAAGGGCGCGATGCGCGACGTCGGCAAGGCGCTCGGCCTCACCCAGGATATCGTCGAAACGCTGTCGAGCCGTGTCTGGGAACAATCGGAGGGCGCCGAGGACGTAAACGTCGGCGCCCTCGGCGACCGGCGTTTGCGCCTGGCGCTCGACCTCGCGCGTCAGCTCATGGGGACGCCCCGGCATCTGTCGCAGCATCCCGGCGGATTCGTGCTCACCCAGGACAGGCTCGATGAGCTGGTCCCGATCGAGCCGGCCGCGATGGACGCGCGGCAAGTGATCGAATGGGACAAGGACGACATCGACGCCTTGAAGTTCATGAAGGTCGACGTGCTAGCGCTGGGGATGCTGAGCTGCATGAAGCGCGGCCTCGACATGCTTGCCGATCACAAGGGAATCCATCTCGATCTCGCCGCCATCCCGGCCGAGGACCCGCGCACATATGCGATGATCCGGCGCGCCGACACGCTCGGAACCTTTCAGATCGAGTCCCGCGCGCAGATGTCGATGTTGCCGCGGCTGAAGCCGCGGACCTTCTACGATCTCGTCGTGCAGGTCGCGATCGTCCGGCCGGGACCGATCCAAGGCGACATGGTCCACCCCTATCTGCGCCGCCGGGAAGGGCTGGAGCCCGTCGTCTTCCCGAAGCCGGAGCTCGAAAAAGTGCTCGGCAAGACCTTGGGCGTCCCGCTCTTTCAGGAACAGGCCATGCGCGTGGCGATCGAGTGCGCCGGCTTCACGCCCGGCGAAGCCGACATGTTGCGCAAATCCATGGCCACTTTCAAATTCACCGGCGGCGTCTCCGGATTCAAGCAGAAGCTGATCGAAGGAATGGTCGACCGCGGCTATGAGCGCGACTTCGCCGAGCAAACCTTCCGTCAGCTCGAAGGCTTCGGCTCTTACGGGTTTCCGGAATCGCACGCGGCCTCTTTTGCGCTCATCGCCTATGCCAGCGCCTGGCTGAAATGCTGGCATCCCGATGTGTTCTGCGCGGCGTTGCTGAACGCTCAGCCCATGGGCTTTTATGCGCCGGCCCAGATCGTCAGGGACGCGGTCGCGCATGGAGTCGATGTGCGGCCGGTCTGCGTCAACGCCTCGCGCTGGGATTGCGCGCTGGAGCCGACCGAGGACGACAGCCGCTTCGCGGTGCGCCTCGGCCTGCGCATGGTCAGGGGTCTCGCCAACGCCCATGGCGGCGCCATCGTCGCCGCACGCGCCGACCGGCCCTTCGCCTCGGTCGACGATCTCTGGCGGCGCGCCGGCGTCCCTTCCGCCGCTCTGGTCCATCTCGCCGAAGCCGACGCCTTCCGTCCGGCCCTGGGGCTCGCCCGCCGCGAGGCGCTATGGGCGATCAAGGCGCTGCGGGACGAGCCGCTGCCGCTCTTCGCCGCCGCCTCCGCGCGGGAGGCGGAATTCGTGCCCGAGGTGAGCGAGCCGGTCGTGACATTGCGACCGATGACGGCGGGCCGCGAGGTCGTCGAGGACTATGGCCATGTCGGACTGACATTGAGGGCGCACCCGCTCAGCTTCCTCCGCGAGGATCTCCGGCGCCGCGGCATCGTCACCTGCGCCGAGGCCATGGCGGCGCGCGACGGCCGCTGGCTGGAAGCCGCCGGCATCGTCCTCGTCCGCCAGCGTCCAGGCAGCGCCAAAGGGGTCATGTTCGTCACCTTGGAGGACGAGACCGGCATCGCCAATCTCGTGATCTGGGCGAAGGTGCTCGAGGCGAACCGGCGCGCCATCCTGTCGGCCGGCATGATGGCGGCGTACGGCCGCGTGCAGCGCGAGGGCGACGTCGTTCATCTGGTCGCGCAGCGCATCGCGGACCTCTCGGCCGACCTCGCCAGCGTGGGCCGCCGGGACGAGACGTTTCCTTTCCCGCATGGCCGGGGCGACCAGCTCCGCAGCCGGGGCTCGATACGAGTGAAAAGCCGGGATTTTTGCTGATGGAATCTCTACAGCCGCCTCGCCGCGACGGCTGCGTCGAAATAAGTCGACGCAGCCGCCAGGGTCGAGCGCGCATCAGCAATTTTGGAGCGCGGATGTCTCCTCGACGGGCAGGATGACCCGCGCGCCGAGAAGCTGGAAAGCTGCAGAGAACCACTCGCCCTTCTGGTTCGGTGACGTGATCTTTTTTCGAAAGATCAATGTCCTCGCCGCGGCAAGCCGACCGTGAGCTGCTGGTCCGCGGCTTGGGCGGCGCTCGAGATCACCCGTTCGAAATTATGGAACGCCGGTATTTCCTCGAGACCCGTTCCCGGCGAGACCGACTCTCGGAAGGACCGGAAGTAGCTCTCGAGCGTCTTGATCTGATAGGAGAGGGCGACTGCATCGCTCTTCGCTGCGATGTCGTAGGGAAAAAGACCGCCGGGACCGGCGGGCCACGCAGTGTTGAGCTGGCGACGATCGAACGCGAGCGCATAGAGAGCCGCTTCCGTGATTGCTTCGCGCTCGGTCGGCCCACCGCCGAAATCGACGGTGACGAACCCTTTGGCCAGCGGAGGAAGACGCCCGAGGGCGGCGTCCTTATTGCCGATCCCGAGCGCCTCGCAGGATTCTTTCGCGAGCAGCGGGAAGCGCCTGTCGCCGGTGTAGGGGATATTTCCGACGAACAGGATCTTGAGCAGGTAGTCCGGGCTGATGAAGTCGCCGGAGAAGATATCCTTGAATCGCCGGCGGCAATGCTCGAGGAATTCCGCCGACGCGGGTACGGGCTCCTCGGAGCCGACGGCGCGCTGGAGGCCGAGCTCGGTCTCCATAGCGTTGAAGGCGTCGATATATTTTATTTTCCACCCCAACGCTTCGTCGCCCGTGAAGCCGAAAGCGAGAAGCGTAAAACCGTCGCGGGTCATGGCGAACGAGCGAATGGAGTGACCCGGCACTGTCGGGTGAGGGAGCGACGTCTCCATAAACCATTGTTTCTGCACATCCCTCAATTTTGAGGACTGGAGCAGCCCATCGATGTCGCGCAGGACATTATCGTGTCGTTTGCCGAACACATCGGCGACTTGGCGACTGTCCGCGAGCACGGCGCCATCCGCGATGGAGACGAGACTTTCGACGGGCAGGTTTTCCACCGGACCGCCGGCATCGTGGTTTTGATGATTTGACATTTTCCACCTCGCATTTGAAATCACGGCTGTTTTCCGAACAGCCGCTCTGCGCCCGGGGCTGCGCCCAGGCGCCGCGAGAATCAGCTTGCGAGTGGTGTGCGCGAATATGAAGCGCCGCGGCGGCCGGAAATTCGCGCCAAAAAAATTATCGGACCGCGCCGCGCGCGCCGAATTCCACGCCGGCGGCCCCTTCAAATTCAACTTCTGCGTATTTTTCTGCGCGTCAGCGCGCCTTGCGTGTGATGTTCGCCGGTTCGGTTCTGAGCGCCCCGGAGGGGCGTCCGGCACCAACGGTGCAATGGTCCATAATGGTTGTTTTTACCGTCCCGTTGCTGTCCCGGGTCTGTCTCGAAGGCGTCTCGGAAGCGTCCCGCTCGGCGGGGGCGTCAGCAAGAAGCGGGCCGCGATGGCGGCCGGAGCGCGGGACGCGCTGCTTCTCATTCGCGCAGACGCGACTCACGGTGACCCGTCAAGAGCGAATTTGCAAGCCGCGGGGGTCAGTGCGCGATGCAGAAGAAGACGGAACGGGTTCTCGGGCTGATCGCCCGGCCGGCGAATCGATCAGCGCTGTTCTGGTGGATGCTCGAAAACCACGATCGGATCGCTGAGGCGTCGAGCGGAACGCGAATGGACTGGCGGGGTTTGTGCGCGGAATTCGCGGCGATGGGAATGGGCGACACGACGGGCAAGCCGGTGTCGGAGGCGAACGCCCGAAAAACCTGGTTCCGGGCGCGGCGTGAAAAGCAGCGGCGCGACGAAGCGACGAGAGCGAGCGAGGCGGCGCGGGTAGCGGCCGCCGAGGTGCGAAAGAGCTACCCGTCACGACAACCAGCGGACTTGCGGCCAATGGTCGCGACGAATGGCGCGGCGAGCGCGGTCGCGAGCAGCGCCGGGGGCGGCCGCGTGCTCGCCCTGCCGAAAGCGGGGGCGCCTGGGGTTCGCGAGGGGCTGGTGCGACATCCGATCGAGCCCCAGCGGGCGGTGCAGCAACGTGTCGCGGCCGAGGCGGACATTCGCACACGCATGAGCGAGATCGGGAAGGACGGGCGTCTGACGCCGCGCGCGATCGAACTGACAATGGCGTGGAGCGGGATGCAGGCGCGCCGGGCGGACAAGTGGACGGGCTTAGCGCAGGGACTGCTCGTCCTCGAGGACGAGGTGCTTCTGGTCGAGTTCGAAACGGCGAGGCAGCCATGACGAAGGGACAAAAAAATCCGAGTTCATATTCGCGCAGGGTCGGCCGACGTTTGCGGCGTCGGCGCGGCCAAGACGGCGGCGGTCGAGAAGCGGAGGCTATCACCATGGCAAAGGTCGAAAACCAAATCGAAGACACGGGAGCCGCGGTCACTGGCGCGTCGAAGGCGGGCGAGGCGGCCGCGCTTCCCGTGCTGATCATGATGCTGGGCCGGGGTCGAGTCGGGAAGACGGCGACGGCGACGACGCTCATTCAATACTATCGGTCGGCGGGCGGGCAGTTGCAGGTCTGGAATGCGGACCAGCAAAACGAGACGCACAGCCTGTCGCGTTTTCATATGGACGCGCTCGAACCGCGCCCGGGGAGCACCTTCGAGGACCGAAAGCGCTGGCTGGAGGATCGGATTCAGGATCAGAGTCGGGGGCGATTTCACGCCTTGATCGACTTTCCCGGCGGGGATTCGACCGTGCTGAAGCTGGCGCAGGAGACGCGTCTCGTTCGATTGCTGAAACGCATGGGCATTCGGCCGGTGGCGGTTCATGTCGTCGGGCCGGAGAAGGCCGATCTCGATTATCTGCGACATATGGCGGCGGCCGATGTGTTCATGCCCGAGGCGACGCTCATCGTTTTGAACGCGGGGCTCGTTCAGTCGGGTCAGTCGATCGCTCAGTCGTTTGCGGAGATCATGACGGATAGCGTCGTTCGGGACGCGGTTTCGAAGGGCGCGGTGGTGATCACCATGCCAGCGCTTCCGTGCATGTCGGAGATCATGGATCTGGGGATCTCGTTCCGCGACGCTGCGGATGGGAGGTTCGAGGGCGACGAGGAGCTGCTGTCGCTGTTCGATCGTGCTCGGACGGAGATTTTCTTGGAGGAGGAGCTTGCCGAGGCGTTGAGCGGGATTCCGCTCGCATGGACGCCCGCGGCGAAGGAGGCTTGATCATGTTGGATCACAGCAATCGGTCGGGAGGCGCTCAGGCGTCCGAGGCGGCGACGATTACGGAGCCGCTCGAAGGCGCGATCCGCGAGGTCGAGCAGGCGGCTCACGGCTGGGGCGTTCGGACGAACCATCCAGAGGGCCGGTTCATCGCGGTGTTCATGGCGGCGCTGCGGGCGCTCGGGTCGCTCGTTGCGGGATCGGTGGCCGAAATGCGGGAAATTGTTCGTGGCGCGCAGAGCGCGACGGATGCGGAGATCGCGCGGCTTCGAGAGGCGAACCGGATGGCGGCTCTGGCGATCCGGCAGGCGGAAGTGGTGCAGGAGACGATCGTCAGCAACGTCTGCAAGGACTTGGTGAAGAATCTGACGAGCGAGTCGCAGCAATGGCTGGTGCTGGCGGAGAACAATATCCACCGTCGCCGGACGCGCATTTTCGCGATGAAGATGAGCGCGGCGGCGCTGGCGCTGCTGAGTGTGAGCTTCTGGTCCGGCTATCAGATTCGCGTCTTGCAGGACGAGCCGGCGCTGCAATCACTGGCGCGTTGCGCGAAGACGCCGATGCGGGTGGCGATACAGGGTCAGCCGACGGGTGACTGGGTGTGCAAGCTGGAGACGCTGGCTCCGCGGGAGTGGCGAGATTTGCCGGACGAGCTGAAGCGTCGGTGGCTGACATGGTGGCCGTTTTCGGGCTGAGGCCGAGCCGGCGGGTCTGACACGGATGCGGGGCAGATGCGCGGCGCGTGTCTGCCCCTCTCCTTTTTTCCGTGCCCGGCGCTTCGCCGGCGCGGTTCAAACACATGTGAAGGTGAGAATTCTCTCGATTTGCGCCTTGATGAGATCGCCATGGCACGGCTTGTCGAGCGGGGCGCCGTGACACCAGCACATGAGGATGAGGCGCTCGCCGGCGCGCACGCGCTCGGCGAGCTTTTCGGTCGCGGCGGACATCGGCCCGCCGCGCGCGATGTCGGCGTCGTATTTCTTCTTGTAGAGCTTGATGACTTCGGCGCGGCGGGCGTCGTCGCGGTGATTTTGGAGAATGAAGGGATTGCCGAGGATCGGATTGCATCTGTCGATATCGACGACGGTTTCGCCGGGGCGCGGCTTCGCGGCGGCGCCCTTGCGCTTGTTGCCGAGGCGGACGCTCCCCGAAGGGGCCCGGTTTTGGTCGGGTGCGGCGGCCGCGGGGGAGGCGTCTCGATCGGGGAAGGCTCGTCGGGAATCGCGGGCGTTCATTCGCGCGTCTCCTGTCAGAGTAGCGAATCCGAAGCGCTGCGGGCGCTCGGTCATTCGGGGTCGGGAGGCTTCTGTCTGACGCGGCGATAGGAGCCCTTGCCTTTTTTCGGCGCGACGATTTTGGGGCGGGCGTCGAGAGCGATCTCGGCGCCGGCGTTGGCGGCGCGTCGGCGCAGGGCGCGGGCGGCCTGGTTGATCGGGCGGGCGATGGGCCGGCGGGAGAGAGGCATAGCGATTACTTTCGTGGTGGCGACGCGAGCGGTGAGCTGCATGGGTCGCTCTCCTCGTCGGGTGGATACGTCATTGAAATGCGGAAGCCTTGCGGCTCCCGCACATTTTACGTCAAGCGTCGAAGGCGGCGATTTCGGCGTCGGGCGATTTTCGCTCCACGGGCTCGGCGCCATCGGCGGCTTTCACGAACTGGGCGACAAAGGTGAAGCTCGTTCCCGAATTGCCATTGAAGGGCTTCCAATAGCCGCGCAGGTCGAGCGTTGCGCCGATCGCATATCCGGCGACGATCGCGTCGAATTCGTCGCGGCTCATGTGATCGGGGGCATACCAGACGGCGCGGGCCTCGCGGCCGTTCGGCTGGTCGCCATAGAAATGGACGGCACGGTCGCCGGCGATGGTGAAGCGGGCCTCGGGGTGATCGGTGAGGGTGACGCGGAGGGCGTCGCGGGAACGCAGGAGGCGACGGGTGTGGTCGGCGGCGATGGCGTCGGCGCGGCGGCGCTGTTCCTGCTCGCGCTGCTCGGCTGCGTTCGGGCGGCGGAGCTTGGTGAAGTCGAACATGTCGTTCTCCATCGAGATCACGAGAGAGGGAGGCGGGGACCTTTCGATCCCCGCCGCTCGGGCTCAGCCGAAGGCTCCCAATTCGGCGGCGGCGGACTTACGCTCGACGCTTTCGGTCTCGCTGTGGGCGACGTAGGGCTTCCAATCTTCGCCGGTGATTTGGAGATAGGCCTCGACGGCTCCCTCGGCGGCGGCGAGGAGGGCGTAGGCCTGGATGGCGAGATCGGCGGCGAACTGGCGAGCGCGCTGGGCCTTGGACTCGAAGCCGGCAGGTGCGTCGCGATCCTCGTCGCGGGCTTCGTTGGCGAGCTTGGCGGTGAGGGTTCGGGCCTCCGTCACCTTTTCGGAGTAGAAGCGTCCGGCTCCCTGGGCGGAAGCGACGTAGGTTCCGACGAGGCGCTGAAAGTGCATCTTGGTGGCGGTCTCGTTGAGCGCTTCGTCGAAGGCGGTCCAGGTCTTGCGGAGCAGCGTGTCGTGGGCTTCGCGGATCCCGGAAAAGTCGGGCACGGAGAGGGCGAAGGCCGCGGCGACGTTTGTCGCGATCGCGTCGTTGGGGCAGAGGAGGCGCGCGCTCTCGAGGGAGATCGGGGGACGAGCGGGCTTATTGCGTTTCGCAGCGGACGTTTGGGGACGCTTGGTCATGATCGTGATCCTGATTTTCTGGGCCGGGGGTTTCGCCGGCCCGATGCCGGTTTGTTCCCCTCGGTGCGGTCCCTGAAAGCCTGGCCAAGAGAGCGGGCCTGCACCCGCGTCCGGCGCCCATCGGGCGGCGGCGCGGGCCGTAGCAAAGCGGAGGACGGCGAGACGCCGACTTTTTTGCTTCGCGATGCAAAGATGTCCGGGGCAAGGAAAAGAGATCCGGCGCTTGCGCCGGTCAAAAAATGAACTGCCCCGGCATCGGCGGAAAAAAGTCGGGGGCCGCCGTTGCGGGGCCGGTCGGCCAGGCTTAGGGACGCAACAAAACCGAGGGGGCAAACCGACGTATCGGGCCTGCCGAGCGAAACGCCCCCAGAGAAATCATGCGATCGTCGAGACCGAGCGTGATCTCCCGAACGCCGCGACTGCGAGCCGCATCCCGCCGAACCTTCGATCGACCGGAGCGCGCCGACGACTGCCGACGCGCGCGACGAACCGTCGATTGCCGCGGCCTCGGCCTCGATTCCCCGCCGACCACCCGCGGCCCATGACGCGCGCCGCGACCGGACCGCCCACAGCGCTCGACGACTCCGCCGACCCAGCACATCAGCGCATCGGACGGACCGAGGCGCGCACTGCCGGGAACCCGCTTTCTCGGAGACAGCGACGAGGCTTCCACCCCGACAGCGCGCTCGCCATCGACAGCGACGAGGTCGCGCCCGCCGTGCGAGAGACCCTTGGCCAGCGCTCGCCTTCGCGCCGAGCCATGCAGGGCTACGCCTGCCGCCGACCGTGGAGCCGTCTCGCCGATCGCATCGGCGGGATTTTGAAGGCCCACGGCGCCGCGAGATCGCGGCGAGCGCAAATCCGACGCGCTTCCGATGGGGCGCCCGGCCCGAGCGGCGGGATTGAAAGGCACCCGCCTCTCCGCACGCCCGCCTCTTCATAGTGAGGGAAGCGAATCTTCGTTCTGAAAACCGCATGCGGACGCATGTGCGGAAACTCGTCCGCGCGCGGGAGCGCGCTGGGGAGAAACAGCCGTCGTCAGGCCTTTGGAATGCAGGGATTGTTCGCGCGTCGGATCGGTTCGCGAGAAAGCGATCGTGACCGGAACGGCCGAGACGTCGCTTGCGACGGCTCGGTGAGCGCCGCGCGCGGCGCGAGTAGAGCGCGGTTCCGATTTATCGGAATTCGCCTATTGGTGGAGAATCGGAGCGGCCGGAATGAATCTCGTGAGGGCGGCCACGGCTCCGACGATGGTTCCGACCAAGACGAGGGTCTGAAATCCGATTGCGCCGATGACCCATTTGAGGGTGTTGGCGTTTGTCTCGGTGATTTTCCGATCGAGGCCTTCGATTTTCAGCTCGAGGCGATGCTCCACGCCGTCGATTTTCTGATCGAGGCGACGCTCTGTGGCTTCGAGGTCGGACTTCAATTCGCCGATCTTGAGCTCGAGGCGGTGCTCGACGCCGTCGATTTTCTGGTCGAGCTTATGTCCGGTAGCCTCGATTTTCTGATCGAACTTATGGCTGGCGGCCTCGACATCGGCTTTGGTCGCGGCCTGAGTGTCAACCAATTCGGCGAGCGCCGAGACTTGCTCGACGGAGAAGCCAGAGGCCTGGAGTTTGAGAATTGCTGCAGCGCTCATGGTGTAAATCCTATCATGGACGGAGAGATAGAAGAAGGGGGCGGCGAGACGAGGACGCGGCGTATTTGCCCGGGATTTCGGGGGGTCATCCCCAGCCGACATGGGTCGCTCCGGCTTCCTTGCTTTGTTGGACGAGGATGGCAAGCTCATGGAGCCGTCGATTGAGGTAGCCCTCAGAGCGACCGCAATCGATAACTATGAGCTGGCCGGGCATTTCGTCGACCGTCACGGGAATTTCCGCGGAAGGGCGTCCGGTGGATTTCCGTAAAGCAGCGGTGAGACGGCCGAGGAAAGCGGCAATGGGTTGTGGGGGCGCGGACCACAGGTCTTCGAATCCTAAGATGGAGAGAAGATCGAAAGCGTTCGCGTTGGAAAGTTCGAAAGTCCCGTTCTCGGCTCCGGCGAGGACGTACCGTTCGGCAACGGCGTCGAAGACGTAGGGATAGAAGCTGACGGTCATGATGGGCTCCCGCGGTTGAGGAGAGAGCTTGTCGAAGATCGAAGCGTCTCCTGTTTCGTTCGGGACTATTCCTCGAACACTTTCCCGCTGAGCCGCCGTCGGGGCGCGGGGGCAAGGGGCGCGCTTTGCGCGCCTCGACTTGCCCTTGCGGCCGCGCCCCGATGGTGGCAATCGAGTTTTCACCTTTCTTCTTCAGGCGATTACGGCATTTTGTGCTCGGCGATTGTTCGCGGCGTAGCGCGCGGACGACCGGCCGCAGCAGGAGTCGCGGTCGGCCGCGCCAATCGGCCGAGTTCGAATTTCGATTTTCTCGCGTCGAGATTCGCGCCGATTTCGCGGAGCCTCTCGGACGCGCGTCGGAATTTCCGGCACGGGCTGGAGCGACGCGCGACGAGGAATTCGAAATGGCGATACATTTTCTTAACGTCGGCTCGGTTCGGCGGTCCGAAGGGCGCAGTGTGATTTCGGCGGCGGCGTATTGCTCGCGATCGAGGCTGAAGGACGCGAAGACACTTCGCGAGGTGGACTTTTCCGCCGGGAGCGACCTCATTCATTCGGAGATCTTGCTGCCTCTCGGCGCAGATGCTCGGTGGGCTGAGCGAGAGATCCTCTGGAACGAAGTCGAAGCAGTCGAGACGCGCAGCAATGCGCAGCTCGCGCTAGAAATCGAGGCGGCGCTGCCCGAAGCTCTTCCTGCTGGCGACGAGGTGGGGCTCTGCAGGGAATTCGTGACGCCGCTCTTCGTCGAGCGCGGACGGGTGGTGGACGTGAACCTGCATCGGGCGGTAGGCGCCGATGGACATACGCGCGTGTATCTTCATGCCCTGTTGTCGATGCGCGAGATCGGGTCGGATGGTTTCGGGAAGAAGCTGGACGATTGGCATGGGCCGAAGCTCCTCATGCAATGGCGCGAGCGCTGGGCGATGCTCTCGAACAAATATCTTCTCGCCGCGGGCCGGGATCGGTTGATCCGGGCGGGCGCGGACGCGGCGCGCGGCCGAGAGCTCGAACCACTTTTCGACGACGCCGAAAGCGAGCGCCTGGCGGAGAACTATGAAATCGCGTGGCGCAACGGCGAGCGACTGCTCGGTGAACCCGACCTGGCGCTGCGTGCATTGACGCGCGCGGGCGCGACATTCACGTACGGCGAAATGATCGCGTTCGTGAGCAGAAACACAGCCGGAAAAGAGCAGTTCGACACGGCGCTGGCGCGCGTGGAATGTTCGATCGGGCTGGTCCGGCTCGCGGACGGCGAAAGTTTCAGCACGCGCAGCCTCGCCGCGACAGTGCAATGCGCATCCGACGAAAGCAGAGTCGCCGCCGCGGCTTCGGGCGGCGTCGACACGACGGAGACGGGCAGGACGTTGGCGGAGGCAATCTCGCAATGGGAGCGAGCGGGACTGCGGCTCCGCGGAGTAGGCTTGACATATGAGACGGCGAAGGCGTTCGAGAAGAAGTCGGGCATCAAGAGCGTCGGGGTCCACGGGCTGCTGGGCCGATGGAAGAAGAAGCAGGATCGGCTGGCGGCGACGGACGTGCTGGTCGTGAATGACGCCCAAGGCTTGAGCGCACGCCAGAAGGAATGGATGTTGCGGGCGACGCGCGCAGCGCGGTCGAAGCTGGCGTTGGTCGATGGGGCGCGCGTGCTCGAAATCGACGGCGGTGCGACCGGCTTGAGCCCGGAAGAAATGACGGCCGTGAGCGGTTGACGCCAAGGCCCGCCGCCGCACATGTTTCGAACGAAAGCGAATTTCAGACCAACAATAAGCAATTGGAGCGAATTATTCATGAGCGCCCGAATTAACATTACAGTTGCTTTTTGAGATGGGCTCGCCTTGCTTCGGCTTGGTGCGCTCGTCGCCATAACGACCATGCGATGACGAACTCGGGACGAATGCGTTTTCGTGCGAGACGCGTGGCGATGCGTCGGATTTCCTGCATCGACCAGCGGATCAGTTCGCCGTCGATCGAGGCCGCGCAGTTTTTGTCGTCATTGCACGCCGGATCTTTTTGGGGGACGGCGTCGCCGGTCCATTGGCGTGAACACGTATCGTCGCCATCATGGCGAAAGCCAGCATGACGAGCGAGACATGACGTCGCCATCCATGCCATGAGCGCGTTTCGTTGTGATCGAGGCCCAGCTCGTTCTTGGCGGTTTCGAAACTATCCTCGATCGCCCACCGATGCCCTTCGATTTTCGCCAGCGCTTCGATCGTCGTTCCGCTCGGCGCCCATGTCGTGAAGAAGGCGAGATCGCCATCGGCGATCTTGCGGCGGATCAGCAATCCGCGCGTCCAGACCTGGCCGCCCTGCGCCTCATTGTAATCGCCGCCGGAGAGATCGGCGAGCTCGAGGTAGACCCAATCATGCAGCCGCTCGCCTTTCGTTCCAGAGCCGGCCGAAAGACGCTTCCAAGCGGACAGCGGCAAGCGGTCGGCAATCTCTTTCGCCGTGCCCGCGACGGCGCTCGGCTTGCCCCAGGAGTAGAACGTGTCGTTGGATTTGACGCCCAGCACATAGCCTTTGCCGGCGCGCCGCAACGCCATCTCGATGTCGCCGACTCCGTAGACCGTGTCGGCGGCGACGAAGGAGAACGGAACATTCGCGGCGATCGCGCGCTCGATCATGGCGAGCGCCAACGCTGGCTTGGTGGCGAAGCCGCCATTGGCGCTGTCGATCAATTCCTGCGGGACATGCGCCTTCGTCATACGTTCTTTGTCGCCCGTCCAGCTCTTCGGCAGATAGAGCTCGCGGTCGATGAAGGCATGGCCGCGATGCGACACATAGCAAGCGAAAACGCCGATCTGGCAATTCGTGATCTTTCCCGCCGAGCCCGTGTATTGCCGCGCGACGCCGCAGGATGCCTTGCCCTGCTTCAGAAAGCCCGTCTCATCGACGACAAAGACCGCATCGTCGTCGGCCAACGTCTCCAGCGCATAGTCGCGCACGATGTCGCGCAACGCATCGGCGTCCCAACGTCCCCGGCCCAGAACGGCCTGCTGTCGCCACGGCCCCGGATCACCGGCGGCCTCCGCCCGCATCCAGCCCGTCTTGCGTCGTTCTTCGCCGAGCAGGCCGTCGAGGAAAGCTTCTGCCGATCGCGCCACGCGGTCTTGCGTGAACAACGGATGCATCCGACGTTTCACATCACGCAGCGACGACGCCCACAACTCCAGCGTCGTCTCGATCGAAGCTCCCGCCATCCCATGATCCCCAGGCCGAATCATGGTGGCCCAGTGAGTCAGAAGTCATTGTAATATGCAACTGTAATGTTAAGCTGACTGATATCGATCGCCCTCGGGAGCCGTTGGAGGTCGAGGTGGTGGAATCGAACACGCAGATCATGATGGTTGCCGTTCCGGGCACGGTCATGAAATTCGAGTTGCGGCGGTCGCGCGACGGCGCCGCTTTCGAAGGGGCGATCGGCGGGCGGTATTTCCGCTGCGATCCGAGCGCGTCCACGACGAGCGAGAGTGCGAGCGCGGCGACGAAGGGAATAAAAGTCGCATCGACGTGACTTTTCATCTTATTATCAATGTGTTGCCGTTGTATTCCGACGCCGCGTCTGGTTTGATGAGACGATCCGCAACAGGAGAGTGGCCATGCGCATCGAATTGACGCCCGGCATGACGAACGTCGTGCGCTTTCCGATCGAGCGGCGCGCAAAGCCGTCGATGGAGCTCGTGCGCGATATCGCGCCGGATTCGCGAGAAGTCTCCTTGGTGATCGAGTCGTTCGGATTCGACGACGACATCGATGGCATTCGCGACGCGGCCGACCAGGACATGGCGGATGACATCGCGCAGAAGGGGGCTCGCCTGTCGAGCACGCAGCGACAGGCGGAGCTGGACCGGCTGCTGCAGCCGATCGTCGAACGCGCGGTGTCGCTGTGCCGTGATGCGCATGACGCGTCACTGGCGGCGGTGAAGGCGCAACGCCAGGTGGTCGAGGCGCAGTCGGAAGGTGGCTATTGGCTGACCCCGCTCAGCGAGCAGGCGTCGGCGCGGACCTTCTACGCCGCGCGCCTGCTGGTCGACGCGCATGTGGCGTGTCAGCGCGCTGCGGGCGCGTCGCGCGCGATCGAGATCGCGAAGCGCGGCGAGACCTGGGCGCGGTTCGACTTGCACGCGGAAGCGCATGCGTTGTGCGCCGACGAACTCGCGGCGAGGACGTCCGGCGGCTGATGCCTTCCCGGTTTACCGCGCTCCGAAATAGGGACGAGGGGAGGCGTCGAGGGCCTCCCCTCCGGCCAATCGATCAGTAGGGAATGGCGTCATCCGGGCCAGGAGATGCGCTCCTTTGCCGGCGCCCGTAGGAGTCGTCCCGCGCATCGGCGTCGCGGTGCTCGCCGTCGCGATTGTCGGCGGCCTGCGCGAGGCGCGAGAAATCGTTGCAGATGAGATCAACGGTGAAGACACGCTCGCCATCATCGCGCTCATAGTTGTTCTGCCGGACGCGGCCGCGCGCGTGAACGAGATCGCCCTTGCCAATATATTTTTCGATGTAACGTGTGGTTACGGTAGAGAAGACGACGACCTCGTTCCAGTGCGGGTCGTCCCGCCACTCTCCGCCCTCGTCTTTGTAGGAGTAGTTCGACGCGCTGGTGACGTGCGTGGTGGAGCCGACCTTCTTGACCGCGCCGACGCGTCCGATGAGCTGAAACTCTGCTATGTTTTTCATGTCTTTTCTCCGAGCGGGGCCGCAGCCCGTTGCACGGCGTTCACGAACAGCCGGAAAGGCGATCTGGAGCCTCCGGCCGAAAGGCCGGAGGTCGAGCGATAGCGCTGAGCTCCTGGCGCCGGTGAATTTTGATGCGCGAGGAATGTCCGCGCTCGGGAGCCCGCCGTAGAGCGGGCGGCAGCGGACAGGGGAAAATTCTGCGGCGCCTGGAGCCGAAGGACTCGCAGGCGGCTGTAGAACGCCGGCGTGCAATCGGGATTTGCGGTTTCTCGCTCGACTTCGATTCTTCATTCTTCCTTCTTCGAAGTTCCTCGCTCGCCTCGCATCGCACAGCGCCGGAAGCGACGGTGACGCTGCGCGCGCCCGCATGAGCAGCGGCCGGTCTCCGCGGCCGGACGCCCGTCGCGATGAGGGATTAGCCAAAGGCGCGGCGACGACATGGCCAAAAGATCCGCGATGATGATTTCGCGGTTGACAGGAATTTCACATTCGCGCCGATGGGAGCAATGTTGAGAGCCTTCTGAAAAAGGAGGTCTCATGTTGCGCAAAATGAATATGTCCCCTCCGGACGCCGGCGGCGGAGGGCATGGCGGAGGACGAGGACAGCTCGTCGTCTCATGTCGATTGATTGCGGTGGCTCTCGCCGCGGGCGCGGGGTGCGCGTTGTGGGGGCCGACGCCGGGGATAGCCGACCCGACCCCTGTCGTCGAACGCGGATTGCCCGCCACGGTGATTCCGACGTACCGCGAGAAAGGCGCGCCGAATTTCAGCTATCCGACCGGTGGAACGGATACGGGTGGCGGGAACGGAGGAGGAGGAAATGGCGGAGGCGGCGGCTACAATGGCGACGGCGGAATTGGCGCGGGCACGATCGCAACCGACTACAGTCAATACAATGGCCAGAGCGTCGGAAGTGGGCAATGCGTCGCGCTGGCGCAGGCGACATCCGACGTCGGCCTGACGTCGACCTGGGTTCCGGGCGAACGTGTTGAGGGCGCTAGCGACATTGCAACGGGAACTGTGATCGCGACTTTTGGCGATGACGGGACATACACGAACACGCCGGGCCAGAGCCACACGGCGATTTACCTCGGTCAGAACGATCAGGGCATACAGGTAATGGACCAATGGTTGAATCAGCCGGCCCATTACAGGACGATATATTGGACAGGGAACAATCAATATGAAGCGGGAGATAAATTTTATGTCGTATCGCACTAAGGCGCTCACCATACTGATGCTGATGGTTCCTTCGGCGGCCTTCGCCGTCGAACCTTGCAAGAATAACCTATCGGGGATCACGATCATTTCGGGACTAGCGGACCCGCCGGGGACACTCACGCCGGACACAGAATCGCTGACGCCTGACGGCTCTCTGAAGGAGCAAGGATGGCACAATCTCAAAAAGGCGCATCAACCGCTAAAACTCGTGTGCCGATATAAGGATGGAACGCGCGAAACTTTTGTCTTCAAAAGTCCGATTGATCGATGCGTGTACACTCCTGGGCGCGTGGTGTGCAAATAGCGGCGAGCGCCAACATCGAACTGTGAATGAGGATCGGGTGCGACTCAGGCATTCGATCCTCCATTTATATCCGCGCACAGCGAGCTCACGGTTGCGATGCGGTCGATAGTGGTGTCGCCGTATGCAGGTCCGGAGGACATCATGAATAAGGAATCGTCGTCAGATATTTATCCCAGTGGAAGCTGGATTTCGAAATCCGTCGCGGCCTTCCTCGCAGGCGCTCTGTCGATAGCAGTCGGGGCTGGCGCGCTGGGCGCGGCCGTCGCAAGCATTGTCGTGTTGGTGCTGGACGGTCCGACAGCGATCCGAGGGCGCATGGTCGATGCGTCCTTCATTCATCCCGTCTCGGGCGTCAGCGATGACTTGGCCCGTCTATTCGAAAGAACCGCGAGCGAGCGAAGCGAGATTTCGGATTCGCGAACTTTCACCTCGAATCTGTCGCGACGAGAGCGGATGGCGCCACGCTCGCCTTTTCAGACCGACGAATGAACTCAGGGGACGATTTGGCGCTCGCAAACAGCAAAAGCTGCGAGGGAATCCATTGTCGACACATTTCGGCGCCCTCTGCTTCACATGTGCGTCGAGAGCCAGAGCGCTCTGCGACGGCCTCGTTATGCTGCGACAGATCGAAGCGGCAACTTGCGACCGGCGAGCCGCGGAAGAGTCGGATATTCCGCCGCGTCTTTGCACATGCCGAGATCGTCGTGGAGGATCAATGTGCGGACGGCGATCTTGCGGATGCGCCCATCGCGAAGGGAGCGCACGAGGGCGAGATCGGAACGTCCGCTCACATAGACGTCCTCCCATTTGCCTGCGGCGGCGCTGCGACGGGAAGCGGCGACGACGCCATTCAAAAACGCGAGGACAATGCAGGGATTGCGGCGAATAGGCGCCCCACAAACTCGATCACGCCAATAGCCGTCGTTCTGCAGATAGTAGATGGATCCGACGGCGATGACGCCGACGCCCTTCGGATTGTCGCCACCCTGGCGGCGTTGAGCATAATATTGCCGTATCATAGCGCAGCTCCCTAGTTAGGGCATCCCGTGGGAAGGCTTCATGTCAGTCCGCCCAAGCGCCGACATGAAGAACGGAACCGTCTTTGAAGGCGACACGAATACCGACGCCGCATTCGATTTCTGTTTTCGAGTGATCGATTTCGAAGGGCCAATCTTTCTGGATCAGCCTCATGGCGTATTCGACGGTCATGTCTCGGCTGTCTTCGCGGTCGAATGCGAATTGGGCCAGATGCGCGATGCTGGTGGCGCTGCCGAAAATTACCGTGCTGACGTCGACCTGCGTCCTGGCCATGTTCATGCCTCCGGGAATCGGCCTCCGAAAAGATGGGACGGCGACGTTCACGTCGTCGCGGTGAGAGGGAAAAGACCGCGGCACTGGCCCTCGAGTTCGCGTCGTCGGGCAGTGCGCGTCGCGCATGACACTGCCGCATCAGGCGCCACCGTCTTCGAAATCCACCTCTGAAGGCGGCTGTGCTCGCGAGGCGGGAGTCTCGAGGTCGATCTCCTCGACCTCGTCGCCGTTGTCGTCGAGCAACACGCAATAGACGCGCGTCCGAACGATATTGTCGGGCTCGATTCGGGCGCTCTGGCCGTCGGGCAGAGAGACCCAGTTCGACGATTTCTCCCGCGCACGGGCATGGGCGTCGACGAGAACATTGGCGGCGTCACGGGTTGTAGGGGCGGCGACTCGGAATTCCGCGCAGTCGCTCTCCACCAGCTCTTCCACAAGTAGAATTCTGTAGGTCGGCATTAGAAGGCTCCGTAGCTCGAACATTCACAAATGCGCGGCGCTTCAGGACGAAACTTCCTCTGATGTGGGAGGAGATCTGTCGGAAGCGAGCGCGCGGATTTTGTCGATGGCGGCGTTCGCGGCGCGGCGACTGAGGTAGGACGCTTCATAGAGATCGTACGCCTCGGTTCTGGGAGCAGGACGGGGCGATCGACTGTTGGTCATGAAGTCGATGCGCCAGCTTCCATCCTGGAATTGAAATGCGTACATGAGCGAACCTCCCGTCCTCGGGGTTCATGGCAGCGTGCAGAAGAGCGCGGCCGACGGTAAGCCGGCCGCGCCGATGCGTTGATCAGGCGAATTCCTCGGCTTGCTGATCCTCTTCCGGGTCGCCGTCCTCGTCGGTGGCGCCGATCTCCGTATCGGAGCCGTCGACGTTTTGGCCCTCGCCCTCGTCCTCCTCGGCGCGTTCGGCCGCTCGGGCGAGTTGGTTCGCGATCTCTTCTTCCGACAGAGCGAACCGCGCGGCCGGTAGCACGAATCTGGCGCCCGCGAGCTGGTCGATGAGGGCGGCGCGGGTCTCCTTGGCGCGAGGACGCGGCAGCACCGAGTGCAGCGCGGCGGCCTTTTCGAGCGCCGCTTTCGAAAGCGACGAGAGGAATTCTTCCGTCGCCATGTTCGGCAGATGCGCGTCCGCGCCGATCGCGTCGCCGATAAGGCGCGCGGCGACGCCGCTCGAATGATAGCCGGGACGGCAGGTGAGGACATGGGCGAGCATGTCGCGCGCGGCCTTCCGAACGAGGGCGGCCTCTTGGGTGATGCGGCCCTCGACGGCGAGGCGACGCGTGAGGCCTCGACGCAAGGGTGCGGAGTAGCCGCTCGCTTTCACATCGACATTCTCGGCCGAGAAGGCGACGACGAGCAGGCTGAGGAGCGTGAAATCGTCGATCTCATTCTCGGCGAGCGCTCGGGCGAGAGCGTCCGTGCGCAAATCGCCGATGATCGCGAGGCCTTTTTGCGTGATCTCGGGACGCGTGCGGGTCGGCTCGGAAGCCGTCTCCACCGCGCCGGCGCGCGCTCCGCTCTTCGCGGTCTTCGTTTCCGCCTTGGGCAGGCGGTAGGCGATTTCTTTCACAGAGCCTTCGCGGGGGTCGACGTAGAAGCCGACCGTGTCGCTCTTTCTCGATTGGCCCCAGACCCGCTCGGCTTTCGGCGGGAGCTTCCCCTGGCCATATTCGTCGATTTGCAGGAGAACGCCATTCTTCGGCAGATTGGCTTCGAGCCATGCGGTCTGCGCCGCGAAGTAGGCTTCGACCTGAGTGGTGTAGCGAGAGTCCTGGCCGTCCTGCTCGAACAGGTCGTCCTCCCAGACGATGCCGAACGCCTGCTCCTCGTCTGGCCCGAACTTCGCGTGCTTCGCGTAGATGCGCCGCTTTTGGAGCGCGCGAGCGACATCGAGCCAAGTCACCGTGTCCTGGCCCTTCTTGGGCTTGTGCTTCTTCCATACGGAGGCCTGTTCGTCGGCTCCAACCGCGGCGATGATGCGGAGCTGACTTTCCTGCGGCATGTCGCCTTTGGCGATGTGATCGAGGATCGCCGGATGAATGTGGGCGAGGAGCCGCAATTTCTTGATGGTGCGGACCGGCAGAGCGAGAGCATCGCCGATCGCGTCTTCGGTCCAGTGGTAGGAAATGAGCGCTTCGATGGCGCGCCATTGATCGACCGGCCCCATCTGAGCGCGGGCCACGTTTTCGGAGAGGGAGCGGAGATTGTCGGCCCCGTCGTCGGCGCCGCGGACGAGGACGATGATCTCGGGGAGCTCTGCCGCGATCGCGGCGCGGACGCGCCGATCACCGGCTACAATGACAAGATCGTCGCCATCCGCGCGCACGACGGGCGGCTGCGTGATGCCGATCTTCTGGATGTTGGCGACGAGCTGTCGATCGGCGTGCTCGCCGGGCGCGGTGTGGCGCGGATTGTTGGGATTGGGCTTGAGATTGCGAGGATCGACGTGACGCAATTCCATGATGATGATCTCCTCTTTGAATTTCAAATTTCCGGTCTTCTTCTCGAAGACGAGGATCGAACGCCCCGGTCGCGGACGGCGGGGCAAGGGCGCGCGGAACGCGCGGGAGCGAAGCGACGAACTCTTGCGGCGACGGCCGCGCATGGGGCAGAGCGCCTTTTCTTTGTTCTTCGTTTCGTTTTGACGGAGCTTCTTCGCCCTCTTCGCGTGACGCGGGAGAGCTTCAGCTCACTGTGAAAGATCGAAGAGCGATCCTTGCCGCGGCGTCGGAACGGCCGACGGAGCCAGCGTCGATGTCGTGATCGGCGATGGCGTCGGATCGGCGCGAGGAATCGACTCGTATTTGGCCTTCAAGCGCGCGAGCAGCTCGCGCTCACGGCGCGCGATCTCGGCGTCGCGCCTCGATTGTTCAATCGCGAGAAGATTTGTCGCCGCTATGCGTGATTGGACGAGTATCTCGACGTCGCAAAATGTGAATTCCGCGGCGCCATAACAGGGCCATCGCAGCGTCTGTTCGAGGAATCCTATCTTCCTCTCGGAAGTCACGAAAAAGTTGTCATAAAATCTGGTCCGGTCATGATGAGCAATGTTCCCAAAGCTGTTGGAGAGGCGCACATAAAGCCGGTCGGTGAAGGCGCTTTGTGGACAGTCGTCCGCGAGAAATTTCAGCAGCGCGTTGGCGAACCACGCCTTGTCGTCGGTCGTATGGAACTTGGTCGGCGTGAAGTCCGGGGCCGTCAATTGTGGCGTTCGGAGAGATCGAATGATTGCGGTCGGGAGCATGTATCGTCTCCTGATGAGAAGGGGAGCGCGGCGATCGGCGACGCAAACTCTCGGGGATCGCCCGCGCCGAGGCGTTCGGACCAAGACCATGCCGTCCGAGCCCGCGCGTGGTCGTCAGACCTTCGGGATTTGATGGACGCGCCAGCGTGGCGCGTCAGGCCGCGGAGCTGGCCTCGGCTCGGCCATCGTCGTTCGCGGCGAGAGACGCATTGAGAGCGGCCAGCTCGTCGCGCTTCGCGTCGAGCTCGTCTTCATAGGCGAAGGCCTCGTCCAAACGCCGGCGATAGGCGGGCAGGCGCTCGGCGGCCTCACTCATGACGCGCTTTTGCTCGGCCAGCTCCACCTCGAAGCGGCTCAGCGCGTATTCGAGGCGGGAGATGATGCCGAGCGGCGTCAGATCGTGCGAATATTCGATGTCGAAATGCCGGCCGGCGCGCTGCATCGTCAGCTCGACCTCAGCGAGCTTCTGGCGCTCGACGGATCTTGCCGTGACGGACAAATCGAAGCCGCCGATATTAGCCACGCGCCAGTCGCCGCCCTTGCCTTCGAACTCCCTGGCGCGGATGCCTCTGAGGAGGGCGGCGCCGGCGTCCTTGCGTTCGACGAATCGCTCTCCGTTCACCTCCATGCGGAAGGCGTCGCCGCGGGTCGGGGTTCGTCTGGCGATGTCCTGCTCGATCTCGCCGATCCGCTTTTCGGCGTGACGGAGCGAGGCCTCGGTCGAGGAGATCGTGCGGCGGACGGCGTATTGATCGTCGAAATGCGCGTCGCGCAGACGCTCCAGCCGAGCGATCTCGGCTTCGAGCCCGGCCTTCTGCATGAGCCTCGGGTCGCCCGATGCAATGGCCTTCGCCATGGCGAATTGATTGACCTGCGATCCGGCGTCCTCCAGCCGTCGGATGCTGCGGTCGCCGGACATGGCCATTTCGATGAAGCGGGCCTTCCGCTCCAGCAATTGCCAGCCTGTGGCGTCGACGCTGCCCTTGGTGGCGTAGGCGTAGAGCTCGATCTCGTCATTCTCGTTGCCCTGGCGCTCGATGCGGCCTTCGCGCTGTTCGATATGCGAGGGGAGCCAGGGAACGTCGAGATGATGGAGGGCGACCAGGCGTCGCTGAGCGTTGACGCCGGTCCCCATCGTATCGGACGATCCGATGACGATGCGGGTCTTGCCGGCGTTGATGTCTTGAAAGAGGCGCTGCTTGGCGCTCGACTTCTTGTAATCCTGCATGAAGGCGATCTGCTCGGCGGGAACGCCGAGCGCGACGAGGCGCGACTTGATCCAGCGGTAGGCCGAGAAGCCGCGCGTCGCCTCGACATTGAGCGTGCCGAGATCGGAGAAGATCATCTGCGCCGCGCCGGGCAACAGGTAGGGAACGCCATCCGCCCGCGTGTAGCGGCGGTCGGAGGTCTCGCGCCAGATCGCAAAGACGTTGTCGATCAGGGCGTTGAGCTTGTTGCCGTCCTCATTGGCGTGGCCGGGGAGGACGAAGCGCAGATCGATGGCGGCGTGGCGACCGTCGGTGATGACGGAGAGGAGAATATCGTCGCCCTTCTCGGGCTTGCCCTTGCGCTTCTCGATGACGGCGATGCGCTGGGCGAGGATTTTCTGATAGGCCTTGAAGGCGTCGGTCGGCTCCGCCGTGACGATCTGGCGCTTGCCGCCCTTGACGCTCGGCAGGCGGAGATAATGGCGCAGGTCCGATTTGAGCACGACATCGGCGATCGAGCGATACATGGCCATGAGGTCGGCAACATTGACGAATTCCGAAAAGCGCGTGACTGGCTTGTAGAGGCCGGACGGCTGCAGCTCGAGCTCTGTGCGCGTCTCGCCAAAGGTCGCGGCCCAGGCGTCGAACTCGTGAATGCCCCTTTCTTCTAGCGTCTCCGGCTGCATGAAGCGCTGCAGCGTGAACATCTCGCCGAGGGTGTTGGTGATCGGCGTGCCAGAGGCGAGGAGCAGCGCCCGGCCGGGGTTCTTCTCGTCGACGAAGCGGGATTTGACGAAGAGGTCCCAGGCGCGCTGCGAGCCGTCGGGATCGACGCCCTTCAGGCTCGTCATATTGGTGGCGAAGGAGAGCTTGCGAAACTCCTGCGCCTCGTCGACGATGATCTGGTCGACGCCCATCTCGCCGATGGTCAGGAGATCGTCCTTGCGGCTCTGCAAGGCATCGAGCTTGGCTTGAAGCCCTTCCTTCATGCGCTCGATGCGCTTGCGCGAGATGCGGTCGTCGCCGTCGATCTTCTCCAGCAATTCGGAATAGCTGGCGAGGTGGGTCTGAACGAGCGCCTGCTCGAAGGCGGCGGACGCCGGCACGAATTTGAAGGCGCTGTGGGTGATGATGATGCAATCCCACTGCGCCGTGGCGGCGCGGGCGAGAAAACGCTGGCGCTTGTCCTTGGAGAAATTCGTCTCGTCGGCGACCAGAATGCGGGCGTTCGGATAGAGCAGGAGGAATTCGCGGCTCGCCTGCGCCAGGCAATGGCCGGGAACGACCAGCATCGCCTTGGCGACGAGGCCGAGCCGCTTCTGCTCCATGATGGCGGCGGCGATGGTGAAGGTCTTTCCGGCGCCGACCGAATGGGCGATATAGGTCTTGCCCGCGCTGACGATGCGCCAGATGGCGCGCTTCTGGTGGTCGTAGAATTTGATGACGCTGCTCGCGCCAGGAAGCTGGAGATGGGCTCCGTCGAAATGCCGCGGGACCAGATTGTTGAACTGGTCATTGTAGATGCGGGTGAGCCGCTCGGCCCGCTCGACATTCGTCCACACCCAACGCTCGAAAGCCGTCTTGATCTTGGCGAGCTTCTCCTTGGCCGCCTCGGTCTCGGCGGCGTTCAGCTCTCGCCGCTCTCTGCCGTCCTCCTTCCAGACGTCGTAGATCTGCGGGATCGAGGAATTGAGCGCGTCGCCGAGCAGCAGGCCGGCGTTGCGGCGCGCCGTGCCCCATTCGGAGGTCGCCTCGGCGCGGCCGGCGAAGGCAGAGAGCTCGACGGTCCAGGAGGCGATCTCGACGGTGTGGCGGATCGAGGCCTTCACGCCGATGACCTCGGCGACGAAGGCGGCGACATCGGCGGTCGGGATCCAGGGCGCGCCGAGCCGGGCGGAAATATCCGACGGCTTCAAATCCTCGGGCTGGACCGGGCCGAGCACCTCGACATTGCGCCGATAGCGCGCATCTCGCTCGGCCGCGGCGATCGCGGCGGTGAGCTTGGTGCGCACCGGGCCGGACAGATAGGCGTCGGCGGTCTGCCAGCTCTCGAAGCCTTCGATCGTCGTCTGCGGGTCGAGAAAGACGCGATCGCCGAGCTCGGCGAGCGTTTCGTCGCGCGAGCGGCCGAGGAGGTCGGCGATGCGGTCGATGTCCACATGGCCGAGCTCGTGGAGGGTGACGGCGAGGGCGTCGGCCGCGCTCTCGATCGTCGGCGTCGCCGGCGGATGCAGTACGCGTTCGGAGAAGATCGGCCCTTTTGTCGCCGTTCCGGTCTCGACGTCATAGTCCTCGATCGAGGCGACGAGCCAGACGTCGGGGTCGTCGAGGAAGGGCTGGAGATTGGGGCGGCGCTGCGTCTCGCGCGCCTCGCCGGTCTTCGGATCGGTCGTCTCGGTGATGGTGGTGAGATTGATCGGTCCGAAATTGCGCAGGAAGCTTTTGTAGGCGATGCGCAGCCGTGTCTGGGCGGTCCCCCAGGGCTCGTTGGCCTCTTGGGCGCGCAGGACCTCGCGGATGGCGTCCCGGATCGGGATGAGGGTGCGAATGATGCGGGCGTGCTTTGCGGGAATGCCTTCGCCTCCCTTGCCGCCGCGCACCTCGATCTTGCGCGGCGCGCCGTCGATGATCTGCATCAGCGCGTCATCGATGATGACGAAGCTGCCCTCCTTGATCGTCGCGCCTTCGGCCGCCGTCCCGACGCGAAGGGCGGGGCGGCTCGCCGCTGACGCCGCCGATCGCTCGCTCGGCTGATGGATTCCGCGCGGCAGGCGCGAAACGGCGGCGTCGATCTCGTCGTCGAGCGCGGCGCGGTCCTTTCGCAGGCAGGTGTAGGTCGGGCCATAGGCGCTGCTGGTTCGCGCGTGGAGCCCCATGACCATCTCGGGATGATCAATGAAATACCGATTGATCGAGAGAGCCTCCTCGCCATCCTCGGCTGGGACTGCTTCGGCGAGGTCCTGCCAGAGCGCGCCGGCGGGCTCCTGGTCAGCGGCGCGCCTCTGCAGGAACAGAATGTCGACGACAACATCGGTTCCGGCGGCGGCGTTCATGGCCCCCTCGGGGAGCCGGATCGCGCCGACGAGATCGGCCATGGCGGCGATATGGGCGCGCGCCTTGGCGTCGACCTTGTCCATGGTCCAGCGGCTGGTGACGAAGGCGGCGAGACCGCCCGGCTTCAACCTCTCGATCGACCGTGCGATGAAATAATCATGCAGCGAAAGGTCGAGGCGCTCGGCTCCGTCGAGACGCGCGCGCCGATCACTGAACGGCGGATTGCCGATGACGAGCTCGAAGCTCTCGGTGAGGCGCGCCTTGGTGAAGTCTTCGCGCCGCATCCAGGCGTTCGGAAACAGCTGAGCGGCGATGCGCGCGGTGGTGGCGTCCATCTCGACGCCGGTGAGGCTCGATTTGCCGGCGAGCGCTTCCGGCATGAGGGAGAAGAAGAGCCCCGTCCCGCATCCGGGCTCCAGGATCGCGCCGCCGGCAAAGCCCATGCGCTGGACGGCGCCCCAGATGGCGCGGATGATGAACTCCGGCGTGTAATGGGCATATTGCGTGGCGCGGGCGAGGCTCGCCAGCTCTTCGCGCGGGACGAGCCGCTCCAGCTCCTCGCCGAGATCCTCCCAGCCCTCGGCGAAGCTCTCGCCGGCGCGGCGGAACATCATATCGGCGAGGTCGCGCGCGCCGAAGCCGACGAAGCGGCTCAGGACGTCCTGCTCCTCCGAAGTCGCATTACGCTTCTCGGCCTCGATTTCGAACGCGAGTCGGATGGCGGCGAGATTGTCGGCGGCGCGGGCCTTCCAGCCGTGGGCGAGCTGGCGGTCGCCGCGCAACACGAAGTCCTGCGCGGGAATGGCAGGCGCCGCCGCGACGGCCGGCGTTTCGTCTTCTTCGGGGAGATTGGTCGAGGGGCCGAAACTTCCGCCGTCGAGCGTCAATCCCCCGGAGAGGCTGGTGGAATCGAACAGAGAAAGCGTCAGCTGATTGCTGTCCTTGGCCATGGCGAGAAATCCTTTCGGCGAGCACGAAAAAGCCCGGCGCGCGATGGGCGGCCGGGCATGGGCAGTCGGACGAATGTGCGAAGGGGAAGGTTCAGGAGGCGGCGGTCGGCGGACTCACCAGGTTCCGAAGGCGGCTTCTATGGCGAAGCGCTCGCGGCGATCGACGAGATCGAGCGCTCGCATGTGGAGGACGGAGCCCCCACGCGCACGCGCGACGACATGGGACCAGGCCTCTCTGTCGTCACAAAATTTCAGTGGACCTTGCTGCGGGTCGTCGAACTTCTGCAGCTCGATGTGCGGCGCGTCGTCGCGATAATTGCCGCAATCGGATATGACCCAGCCGTCGCGGCGTGCCGCTTCGTGGTCGAAGGCGTCGAGGCTGAACGCCGTCGCGGTGGCGGCGTCGCGATTTTCGGATCCAGTCGTGCTGAACTGTTGCATCGGAGTCTCCTCTCGATCTTCTTCTCGAAGACCCCGATCACGCACCGAGGACGAACGGCTGGGGCAAAGGCGGCGCTCGTGCGCCGGGATCGATCCGGTCCAGCGAAGCGGCCGGAGCGACCCACCCTTTGCGGCGGCCGTTCGGTCGCGGTAACGCCTTCCATTCATGTTCTTCTTTTTGGTTTTCTCCTTTTCACGCCTCCGAATTGCGCAGCATCACGAATGGGGCCGAACGAGCGGAGCCGCCGGCGTCTTGTCACGCGCGATACGTTCCGAGAGCCAGCGCCGACAATCGATCCTGTCGACGACGCGCTGCGCGCCGAGATCGAGCACGCAGGCCGCGCCGCCGAATGCGTCGAATGAGGGGAACGCGCAGCCCTGAGCCCAGTGGAAGCCCCATAAGCCCGTCAGTCCGAACGTCCTCGCACAGCGCTGAACGAATGCGATCACTTGTTCGGGGTCTCCGTCATCCCCGGAGACGATGCGAAGACATCCTCTGTCGGCGTCGCTGGCGCTCACCGTGAAGAAGACGCGCTCATATCTGGCGTCGAGCTCCTCGGCATATTGCTCATAGAGAGCAATCGCCGGTGGCACGAATTCGGAACGGCCGAGTGGTAGAGCGCAAGAAAAATGCGTGTAGGAGCGGGACATGTCGATGTCTCCTCTGCAAGGCGAGAAACGGATTGTGAAAAATGGGAAGTCGAGAACTGCGGACGTCAGCCGGGACCGGCGGCGTCGCCGAAGGCGCCGGCGGGCAGGCGCCAGCGCTCGGGAGATGTGCGTATCGCCGGAGCCCAATGCTCAGAGAGGGCGAGCTGGACCAGGTCTGGCCGAGCGAGCGCGGCCGGATAGGGTCTGCCGCGATCGGCGACGGCATGGATGGGAGCGTCGCGTTTGACGGTGCAGCCGAAGCGCCGTTCATATTCGGCGATCACCTCGAAGCGTTCCGGCGCCATTCATCTGACCGTCGCCAGCTGGTCGGGCGAGGCGAAGATGCAATGCATGCAGGAGACGCGGCCGAAGCCGAGCTGATAGGCGACATGCGGAACGACGCCGTGACCCCGGAGCAGATCCCAGACTTGTCCTTCCTCCAAGCCGTGAATCGGACGCCAATGATCGACGTGACGACGCCGGCGAGTTCCACAACGCGTATCGGTGCGATGCGGCTCGAAAGTCGCATAGCGCGCCCTCGCCGGGCTCTCCTCGGCGCGCTCGCCAGTGACGACGAGCGTGCGCTTGCCGAGGAAGCGCGGCGAATTGCAGACCATGCTTCGCATCACGTCGATCTTCGCGACGGAACTGCACCAGCGAAGCCGCAAATCGGCCGTTACCTGGGGAAAGCGCAGACGCGTGCCAGGACCGCCGCGGCCGCCAAATGTCGCGATACTTCCCTCGGGCGTTTCGAACGCCACGCGGGCGGTGGGTTCGTGTTCACGCAACATCTCGCGTCGCAGACCGCCGTCGCGCCATGAGAGGTAGAGCGGAACGCCGAAGGACTCGGCGATCGCACGACAATAGGCGGCAGTGATCGGCCAATCGAACGTCGGCGGCCCGCGACCGTCGACGTCGTGATGATGCAGCTCGATCCGAGTGGGATCGGCGCCCTCATCGATGAGATAGATGAGACAAGCGAGTGAATCTTTGCCGCCAGAGCAAGCGACAAGAATGTGATCGTAGCTCCTGAGATCAGGAGCAACGAGGGATTGGTTCCGGAGGAGAGCGAGCGTGCGCGCTCTCCTCTCTTGGGATTTCGGAGCGACGCGCGGCATGGCGATCACGCCGCGCGATTAAGGCTGGAGTTATCGCCGGCGGACTCCTCTTCATCCGAGCCGAATTCGCTTTCGGCAAAATCGGGATGAAAGGCCAGACAATAGTCGGCCGCCTTCTGCGCCGCCGCCGCCGCGCGAAATATCTCGCGCTTGTCCGTCTCGAGTCGCTGGAGCCAAAATGCCACATAGCTCGCGTGGTTCTCTATGTCTGTCGGCAATCCGAGTTCGGTGTTGACGAGACAGCTCGCTATGTCCGCGACTTATCCTGACAGTCAAGTTCCGCCCGTGACGGCAATGGCTCGATCTCGTCAAATTTTGTCATTGCCGTTGAAGAGAGAATTGTCTCGAACGATAATTTTGCGAAGCTGCAGGCGGCGGAAGAACACCTGGCTATCGTTGTCAGGGGTTCAAATCGTCGAGAACGGCCTGAATCCGGTCAAGATCCTGACGCAACGCGATCCGCTGCAAGTCCGACAGCCGCTTCTCACGAAGAAGATTCCTGGCGTCACTCGCTGCGCTTTCCCATGCGGCTCGGTGGTTTTTGGTAATGCATGCGTTTGAGCAGCGCGTAGGCTGGCAGAGCGCAGTGAGCGGAGCTGATTGAGGAGTCTCGGTCGCGTTCTTCAAGCAAAGCGCCGTTGACGGATCGAAGAAGCAATCTGCGAGAATGCCGACGTGAAGTGTGCGAGCTAGACTTGCCAGCAATGTACGCAACCGGTTGCGATCGGCTATCATCGCGGGCAGCGGTCCGACTTCGGCATTGGCAGTATCGAGAGCCAATCCGATCCGGGCCGACGCCGGTCCAGACAGCTGTGCCCCTGTCCGCCGTTCATCAAAATATCTGAAAATGTCGTCGAGCTGCCCGAGCTTCCGTTCTGCTTCGACTTCGGCCCGGAAACCGGAACGGCTTGAACCCGCATACCCCTCGAAGGCGGCGACCGAGGCGTGCTTATACTGGATCATCCCCGCGATCGTGCCGAATGGCCGATTGGCGATATACCAAGCAATCGTACGCCGAAACTGACGGGTCGTAATTCGCCAGGGTCGGCCGCTAGAACCAGGCGGGACGACGGGCCTGTCTTCGGTTCCGAACAAAATGTTCAGATGATTGCGGTAGTCATTGAGCTGACGCACAATCTCTGCGGACACGTGAACCTTACGGGCGCGCACGGGATCAAGCACAGGCCAAAGGGTATCCGAGCCTCGAACCGCCGCCCCATCCGCCGAGAGCAGCTCGAGAACACGAATTGCTTCGGCGACCGGTGCAATTGTCACCCACTCTGCAGGTTCGCCCTGAGTTTGCTTTCCTTTATAAACGACGGCCCGCACGCGATGACGGTCGATAATACCGTCCGCGCTGCGGCTCACCGACAGGCAACCGGATCGCATCGCTTGGACTTCGCAGTCGCGCATGCCAGTGAGGTAGGCACAGACGACATAACAAGCGGCCTGGAGCATGCGTTCTTCGTGAACCAGCGTCTTGGAATCGAAGCGCGGCCGCCATGACCGACCCGTGTCTGGGTCAATGGAAATGGGAGTGTGCATGCCGCCGATCTCGACACCTGTCGCTTTGATCGCGGCAGCGACAAGGTCGCGCGCGCCGGACATGAGAGATAGGTGCGCCTTCGGATCAGCACATGCATCTACGCCCGCCAGCTGATGGAGTAACAACCAGTTGATTGGGGGCGTCAGTTCGCCGTTCACGGCATCCGTGCGCCAAACCCCGTTATGCGCGGTCGTCCAGATCGGCACGCCGCGCCCTTGGAGTCGGCGCTCCTCGAGATAGGCCGAGAGTCGGGCACGCCGACGTGAACGACGTTCGTCCAGCGTGAGCCGCAAATCGTCCGCAATCAACCCAGACTGCCGTCGCTCGAGCTGGGTGAGTTCAACGCGGGCCGCAAAAATATCGGAGGCAAACACGGAAACGTACTTCAGCGACCACTTGAGCAACGGTGCGATTATCTCTTCAGGCATGCGAGGCGTGCGGTTCTCTCCGCGGGTAAAACGATATCCGGCTACCTGGGACGGTGTCCGGCCGGGCCATGGCTCCAGTCGGAGGCGAATGATCGGAAGATGAGCTCGGTACGCATAGAGATCGAAGATTATTTCGAGAAGCTGAGCGGCGACAACGGGCCGTCGATGACCGTCGAGGAGTAACTTCGCATAGCGGTCGAGACAACCCTGGGTAACGCGAGTGACGTCGCAAACGCCCAACTCGGCATGGACGAACTCAAAGAAGCGGCGAGCCCGGTTGAATCCTTGCCGGACACTGGCAGGAGGCAAACGTGGGCGATAGCCGGGCAAATCAACGTTCAACCGCGCATACAGATACTCACGAAGAGCTTGTGCGACCGCCGCATTCGATACACTGTCGAAATGTACCGTCACATGGCATCGTCGGGCATTCTCCCGGAACACAGCGGGACTGAGATCCCAGCTCGCATCACAATAGCGAGAGAGGTGCTCCCGGACGAACCCGGGCCGAAGAGGCAAGCTTGTCAGCACGGGCCTATCATCTGGAACAGACGTCGCCAGCCGCGAAGGCGAGACCGCTGAGTTCATTGGAGAGCCTCCGGCGGCAGATAGATCGGACTCTCGTCCGTAGCCTGCGACTCGCGGGCATTTTCGATGACCGTATCGCTGAACGAAGGAAGAATCTGATTGACGATCCGCGCGTGAGCACGTCCGAACTTTGTTCTCCAATCGTCAGCGGGAAGCGCCTGGCGCCGATCTTCGATGAAAGCCAGAAACGAAAGGATAGCAGGGAGTTTTCGCGCGGTGATCACCGCGCACGAGCACTCCAGGCACCCCCAAAATGGGACTGGACAGGGAGCGCCGGCTTCGCCATGAACGCCGGCATAGAACCCGCCACAACTAGCCAACCAGACGTCCTGCTCTTCAACGAGCGGCGCGTCCGGATCGCTACCGGAGGATACGTTCGCTATGGTTGCCGGATGTCCTCGCCAGACCTCTTCCTGTTCGGGTGTCAGGACGAGTGGCGCGAAAGCTGACGACACGGCATCCTGCAAAGCCTCGGCAACGGTTGCTTGATGAAGCGGCCGGAGCGCCGGCACATCGGCGTAATGTCTGGCGGCAACCTCGGGGGTGTGACCGACCGCAAAGCGGGCCATGTGGCCTTCGGTCTTAAGATACCACAGTGCCTTATGGGTCTTGCGGAGTCGGGAGAGGAGAAGCTGCAGCGGACGCCCGTCGTCGTCGACAATGCCATGCCGCCGCGTCCAAGCATCGACAAGCATACGTGGATGCCGAATACCAGCCGTGAACGCGCCGGCGCTGCGGTACACCCATATGCAGTTGCTCGGATGGTGGCGACGCGCCGACGCCGTCAGCTCTAACAATTTTCGGATCAGGCCTCCAGGAGTCATCAAGGCTCCGTCGCGAACCCTGAGCCGTTTGTGCTCACTGCCCCGTGCGCGGCGTTTAAAGTAGGCGATTTCCACCGTGCCGCCCGATGCATTTTGAAGGCAATCGCCATTCAGCGCCTTGCAGCATTCGATCTCCAGCCCTGTCTCCAAGGCTAGGAGCACAAGAAATGGAATCACGTCGTCACGACTGAGGTGATGGCGGCCGTTGAGCTCGTCGCCGAGACCTTTATTCGATCGCCCGCAGCGGCGGCGAGCGCTGTAGAGATGTTCGAATACCGTGTCGTCGCTGCGGATGAGGCCTCGCTCCTCGATGAGCGCATGAGCGGCAGACTCGAGCGGTAGAAGAACAGCGTCGGATTCAGACGACCGGTTCTGTTGCATCCGACGGATTACGGCGGCAACGTCGCCCCGCGCAGCGTCACGCAGTTGGCGCGCCACAAAAGGGCTGTAAGCATCTCGAGGCCTCGATCGCTGAAAAGGCCGAGCGCTGGCATAGCGGAGGCGGTCGCGAAGGTCCGGCGAGACGCCCTCCGGTGAGTCGATGGCGATCTGCCGTAGCACGGCAACAACCTTCACTAGCACGGTGAACAGATGCGTGCGCGAATAGCCATGGACTTCGAGCCATGTCTCAAAGCCGTCGACGTTCTGCCCTTGGAGATCTTCGGGTCCATCGACGGAACCGCCCGACTCCCGCAAATAGTCGAAGAACCTCGGTAGCGCGACTGCATAAGCCTTCACGGTCGCGCGGACGCCAAGCGGGCCACCGGGAGCAGCCAGATGACGAAGCGCGCGTGCAAAAGCGAGCGCGAGCCGTCGGGGTCTCAAACCAGTGAAGTCGACCAACGCCTCGCCGCCGTGCTGGGCACCGATTGTGAAGCGCAGCCCGGAGATCGGATCGATATCCTGCGGACCTGGGAGGCCGTCTTCGCGCTGAAACGCGACCCGACGACCTTTGCGAGGACGTCCCGTCATGAATTACCAACCTTTGGAACCAGAGCCAAAAGCTCCTCCATCGCGGCATCGACTGTGTCGGCGTGGCCGGCGACGTGATCGAGGTAGATATAAGTTGTCGTCAGGCTGGCATGACCGAGAAGACGTTGGACCTGTTGCAAGGGATCCCCGAGCATCCGATGATAGGCCTCCGTCCCGGCGTCTCCGGCTGCGACCGACGCATCACGCAAGCGGTTTTGAATCAGCATCGCGAGCATGTGGACGGCAAACGCGTGACGGAGCCGATGAGGACTGACCTGCATCGGAAAACCGGCCGCCGAGCAACGCCGACACGCGCGAGTGAAAGTTGCTTCCCATGTATTCGGTTGGACCGGCTGTCCGACCTCGGTCAACCAGAGTACGGCCGGCTCCAGCGGCACGCCTTCATCGTCACAGATAACTAGCCGACCACGCTCGTCCGGTGTCAACGCTTCTATCGGAATCGCGCCGCCGTTCCGGATCGGAATGGAGGCTGCACCCGACGCTCGCCGGTGAACGAAGATCGGCCGTTCGATCGTCTCCCACCCTTGCCTGGATCGGAACTTGCTGATGGCGTGCGCTCGCTCGATGTCGATATAGGCAGAGATTTCATGAAGCACACGTCCCGGCATCAATATACGTCGACCGCGATCACCCTTGGTGAGCGCAGGCGGCAGTTCGAACCAGCCCTGGCCGCCGCGCGTGGCTTGCGCTGAGTCTGAAATCTCGGCGGCGAGAAGAAACGATGCTTCCTCAAGTCGCATTCCCGTGGTTAGCAAGAGTTCGGCGAAAAGCGCGTTACGCGTGCTATTGCGGTCCCGTGCGCCGGGACGTTCCGCGCCCGCGGCCGTCAGACCACGCAGACCAACGTCCCGGAAAACGCGGTAGTCCTCGAGTGAAATGAAGCGCACATCCATCCGCTTCGCGGCGCGCTCGTAAGCTTCATTCCGCGCGATAACGCGGACTCGTCGAGGGCCCTGACCTCGACGCCACTCATCTCTATGCATGAATGGGCTGGATGCGACGATCCCTTCGACTACGGCCCAACGATAAAGCTTGTCGAGCGCGGCGACGGATCGATTCCATGATGCCGCGGAAATGCGAGCCCCAGCGTCCCCGCGACGGCGCGCTCGATGAAATGCAGCGATGTCACTATGTACGGCCTCCCAGACGCTCTTGCCGCAAGCTTGCTCGAGAAAGCGAACCCAGATCATGAGGTCGTAGCCGTAGGCACGTAGAGAGTGCCGAGATCTCACGCCATTCAGTGGCAGATCGAGAAGAAAGCGATCCAAGTTGTCATCGTATGTCCTTCCATCGAGAAGGATCATCGGCACCTGATGATCGAGACCGCCGATTGCACGCTGTTCTTGAAGCGTGATGCTCCTCGCACCAATTTTCCCATTATCCACAACAACCAGCCCTCCCGACGCCCTTGGTGATTGCGATGACACGGGGTTGACTAGGCGAAGCCCACAGGCGCTCCCAACGGTCCAACAGCCCGAACGATATGTCCTTACGATAATCGCCCGGCGCCGGCTCTGCGGGCACCTCCTATGGACTGCCTCGACGACCCTACTGAGGGCAATTGAGTCGGTGCAGACTGTCAAGATAACGCGACAAGTTCTTCGAAAGCGTATTTCGCCGAACCGAAGCGTCCTGTGAGATCACGGTTCAGCCGACTCGGCGCGCCAGAATAGTGGCAAAGCTCGTGCATTTGCACAGCTGCGTATGCCTCTGGAGATCGGAATGCGCGTTCCGGCGGTAGCTGAATGTGGTCGGTCGACGGACTATAGAACGCTTGGTCGCCGCCAATGCGAACGACGGCGCCGCTATTGCGCAGGATGATGTCCGCCGCGTCGAACCGGCGCCACGGCGCTTCCTCGATCGTCGGGACCACGAATTCGGGGATACCGTCGATCTGCGAGCCGTTGAAAACCGTGTAGGCGCGAAGCAGAGGGATATTGCGCGTGTGCTCCTCGCCATCGGCGGGAGCGTCGCGATCCTCGACGCGAAGCTGCTTATAGAAGAAGACGGTCGTGCCCTTTTCGCCAGCGCGCACCTGCCAGCCCCTGGCCTTCGCTTGCTTGTAGCTGCAATAGCGGGGATCGCCGCTCGCGAATGAAAATTGCGACATGCCGAGCAGAAGAACGTTGATCCCGTGATAGCGGCGCCCCGTGACGGCGTTGATCGGCGAGAGCGGGCCGCCCGATTTTTCGGGATCCCAGGGCCTGCGCCAGGGAGCCGTGCCCGCTTCGAGAGCAGCGACGATGCGGTCCGTGACGTCTTGGTAATGATCGCGACGCGCGGACGCGCGTCCATTGCTCTTCATGTTGTTGTTCATGGGATTCGTCTCCGTTTCAGGTTTCGGAACGAAATCCCACGCCCCGCATCACGGCCGCCGGGGCAAGGGCGGACTCGCCGCTCGCGGCGAGAGCGGGCGCGCGCGCCTTCACCCTTGCGGCGGTGGACGCGCATGCGGGAACGGCGCTTCGCGCTTTTCCATCTTCTTTTGCTTCGGCTGTCGGTGATTTCTGGATGCGCCGATCATCACGAGGCCGAAGACGCTCGGCGTGGCGACGAGCAGTCCATTCGATCCCTCTCCAGGGAAAAGTCGCTGAAAGCGCTTGCGCTGGTATCGAGGAGCAGCCAATAGTTACGAAATCTTATTCGTCATGAACTTCGAGGAAAATTCGAATGACGGCTTCAGAGGCAGAACCTTCTCGTTCGACCACGCTCGCGGCCGAGGTCGTCGCGGCCTTCGTCGCCAATAATTCCCTGCCGATCGGAGACCTGCCTTCGCTCATCCAAGCAGTACGTGGGGCGCTGGAAACTCTCGGCAAAGCGCCAATCGATACAACGCCGCCGCTGGTGAAACGGGAGCCGGCGGTTTCGGTCCGCAAGTCGATCACGCCGGATTTCATCATATGTCTCGAAGACGGGAAGAGCTTCCGATCGCTTCGACGCCATTTAAGGCTGCTCGGTATGAGTCCAGAAGAGTATCGGGCGAAATGGGGCCTGCCGGCAGACTATCCGATGGTGGCGCCCAATTATGCTGCGCAACGATCGGAAATGGCGAAGTCCATCGGGCTCGGGCAAAAGCGCAAAAGCGCAGCGTCGAGCCCGAAGGCGACCGCCAGCGGACCCGCCAAGCGCGGACGGGCGACCAAGAAAAAAGTGTGAGGGACGACGGGCCTGGCTCGCAATGTGCGCCATTCGAAGTGGATCGAGTGGCGCACGGCGGGACATTGCGTGGCGACTGCGCGACCGGTCACGGATCGGAGCGAACAAGGTCCATGACGAGTATTTCGTCAGCGCCGTAGACGAGATGATTTCCGCATTCTTCGCATTCGTAGCGGCGGGCGTCCGGCTCGCAGCAATCTCTCAGGGCGCCGCAGGCGAGACAAAATCCCTGCATCAGCTCCGACGCCTCCTCGATCTCTCCGAGCGTGAAGCGATGGGCGATTATTTTTCCTGACGTCGAGTAGCGGATCGGCATGAAAGGACTCCATTATTTGGCTGTCTTGGAATTTGCCCAGGCCAATGCGCCTCGACAGGACGTCGACGGACCGTTGGAATTTTGGGCTGGCCGTGGGCAGTCGGGGCGCGGCGGCCGTCCGACGTGGCAGGGCGCGCGCGATAGCGCCGCCTCTCGCTCGTCTGTTTAAAAAATCTCGAGCTGCTCTCGCGTCTGCTCGGGCGCGACGAGGCGGTAGTTATGATCTTTGATGTTGCGGATGTGATAGTATGCCGCGGACGCGGGATCCTGGTAGAGGATGGCGGGACGACGGCCGGGACGATTGGAGACGACCCGCATGGTGGTGAAGTCGCGGCCGTCCGCGAAGCGCACCGGCTCGTCGAAAACGATCGTCTGTCCGGGACGGGGACGCGGCTTTACAGCTCTGGCGCGTCGCGCTGCGGCGTGATCTCGGCAGCGCTTCCGCCACTCGAGCGCATATTCGTAGTCCGTCTCGGTCAAGAGATCGAGAATAGCCTCTGGACATTCGGTTTCGCAGGGACCGGCAGATTCGCCTATGTCTTTGTATCCGAAGATGAATCCTTCTCGATCTCTGGGGTTGTAGTCGACGAGGCAGACCAAGGCCCAAACGACGCGCTCTCCAGTGGCCTTGGTGACGCACTCGACTGCGGCGTAATAGACGCGCGGCGACACGAACGCCGATTTCAGCACCTTGGAGACGACCTCCTTCCTCTCGAAGGTGAATTGCGCGTCGAGATAAGCGCCGGGCCCGTCGTGGCCTTCCAGCGATCGCATATAGAGCCAACCCATGATGACCTCCTTTGGAAATGGAAAACGCGAAAGCGATCCGGCGGAAAACCGGGTCCATGAAGCGCGATGCGAGGTCGATCGTTCCGCGTTGTGAAGCGATCGATCGTGGCGGCGGGTATTGCGAGACGTCGACCTCGATCTCCTTGCGCGCCGCCCATTGCAGGAATTCTGCGTATTCGCGCGCGCGAAACGCGTCGACGGCGGCGATCGCCTCTACATCGGGAATTCCGGGCGCGTAATGAGCGACGCGATCGAGGCGACCATTATCGACGATCACCCGTGCTCTCCCATCACGCGCAACGCATTCGAAGATCGCCACGGAGCCGTCTTGCAGAACGAAGCGAGTCCTCATTTTGCGATCTCCGATTCTCCGGCGGGTTGCGAGGTCGTGAAGCCAGACGTCTCCACGCGCTGGGGCGCGTATTCGAAGCCTCGCCCATCATCGGGAGTGGGCGCTCCATCGGCGGTGTAGCGCCAATCGACGACTCCAGAGCGCGGCGAGAATTTGCGAAGGAGCGGGCGCATCGCTTCGGCGATACAATCGCAGGCTTCCGCCTCGTCGTTCACATCGACGAGAATCTGAATGGTCGCTTCGTAAAGCATAGTGATCTCCTTCTATGCAGAGCGCCGAACGAGTTTCGCCGAATGGTGGCGACGTCTGCTTTCGTCGCGTCGCCAGCCCATTCTTTTGTGATATTTTCGTTCGAAACGAGAGGAGAAACGCCCCTTCGCGGACGGCGGGGCAAGGGCGCGCGGCACGCGCGGGAGCGTAGCGACGGCCCCTTGCGGCGACGTTCGCGCTAGGGGCAGCTCACTTCTTCACTGGCTTTTGATGTCTCTTCTCGCTTCACGCCAGGCCAGAAAGTCCGTCTTGTTACGTTCGAGCCATTGGAGCAGATCGCGCAGTTCGTCGAGCTGGTCGAGCAACGAGTCGAACTCGGATTGGCGCACGTTGCCGCATTTTCTCGGACCGGCTGTCCGTAGGAGCTGCTGGACGACGCGGATCGACGCTACAAGAGCGGTGAGAGAGTGTCGTTTCTTTCCACCGGTTTCGCTCATCGCTTTCGCCTCAGCCATCCGAAGGATGGTTGACCGACATAGTTCCTCTCCCAAATATACCACGCGAAATCTGTTCGTCCTCCGCGCGCTTTCAGGCCCGCGAGAATGACTGGACCGGGCGGCATGGAAGGGCGCGGCGTAATGATCAGCACGCGCCGCGGAAATGTTCTCTCCAGCCATCTGGAGCGGCGGTCGCCGGAAATCCAGGAGACCGGCAGGATCATCGCGACCTTGCGTCTCGCGATCTCGCGCGCCCGAATGACGAACTCCCGCGACTTTCGAAATGGCGGATTGCAACAGATGTTGTCCGGCGCCGGCCTTCCAGCTTCTTCGGATAGGAAGTCGACGGCGCGATCACAGAACATGGATCGAGAAACCAGGTCGTCGCCCCAGACGTCATTATAGCCCGCGGCTCTTGCGGCCTCGACGATGCGTCCGAGCCCGCAGGCCGGATCGTAGATCGAACCTTCGAAATGCTCATCCTCGAAGAGCCGGTGGTCGACCCAGCTCTCTTCGACGTACCAATCGTCCGGATGCCGTACCCAGAGATGGGCGTTGAGCGCTCGATCGGGCACGGCTGGAACGATTTCGACCGGCTCGGACCGATCGTGGCGCGCCCGGGTGGACTTGCGACGCGCCGGTGTGATCAGGCCGTCTCGCTCGACTAGGATCGAGGACGGCCGTAGGGGCAAGTCATTCATAGAACGTCTCCTCATACGAGGCCAGCGGTGAGACCTTCACGAACATTTCGACCAGCCGCAGTGCCGGCAGGTCAGACAGCCGTCGTTCTTGATGAGACCCGGTTGGCTGCATTTCGGGCAGAGCGCGCCGAGGGCGCCCGCCGGCGGATGTTCGTCGGAAGCGTGCGCCACGATCACTTCAGCCGGAGCGAGAAAGCCGGTGTCGATCATGTGTCGCTCGATAATCGAGCCGATGGCGGCGATAAGAGAGGGGACATAGCGCCCTTCGCTCCAATGTCCGCCGCGAGGATCGAACACGGCCTTCAACTCTTCCGCGACGAATGCAACGTCGCCGCCGCGACGGAACACCGCGCTGATCATGCGCGTCAGGGCAACCACCCACGCGTAATGCTGCATGTCCTTGGAGTTCAGGAAAATTTCAAAGGGACGCCGCGCGCCATTCTCCTCGACGTCGTTGATCGTCACATAGAGAGCGTGCTCGCTCTCAGGCCAGCGCAGCTTGTAGGTCGCGCCGGCGAGCTTTTCCTCTCGCGGCGCGATCGCCGGATGAGGCGGCGTCGGGGGAAGGGTAGCCGCCGGCGTGGTGGTCGACAGGATGGAGCCGGTGATCTCGTTCGGTCGATAGGTGGTGCAGCCCTTGCAGCCGGAGCGATAGGCGTCCACGTAGATCGTCTTGAAGTCCTCGAACGAGATATCGGCTGGGCAATTCACGGTTTTAGAGATCGATGCGTCGACGTGGTCCTGAACCGCGGCCTGCATACGAATGTGATCGGCGGGCGTCAGGGTCTGCGCGGTGACGAAATATTCCGGTAGTTCCGCGTCGACGCCGAATTTTTCGCGGTAGAGGCGTACGGCGTAGTCGTCGACCTCCTGCTCGACGAAGGAATTGTCGGGTTGGCGGGTCTTGCGCAGATAGGTGAGATCGAAGATCGGTTCGATTCCTGATGAGACATTTTCGGCGAACAACGAAATCGTCCCCGTCGGCGCGATCGAGGTGAGCAAGGCGTTGCGAATGCCATGCTCGAAGATTCCGGCTTTGATGTCGCCGTCCAGATTGCGAACCGTCTCGCCGGCCAAATAGGCGTCGCGGTCGAAGAGCGGAAAGGCGCCCTTCTCTTTGGCGAGTCCGATCGACGCGATATAGGCGTGTCGATTGAGCAAGCGATTCCAGCGGGCCGCCATCGCGGCGGCCTCCGGCGTCCCATAGGTCAGCCGGCACATGGCCAGGGCGTCTGCGACGCCGGTGACGCCGAGACCGATGCGCCGCTTGGCCAGCGCTTCCTCACGCTGTTCGGGGAGCGCGAATTCCGACGCATCGATCGTATTGTCGAGCATACGCACGGCGACGGTGGCGAGTTGTGCGAGACCGCCCTCGTCGAGGTGGGCGCGCTCCGTGAAGGGGTCGCACACGAGCTTGGTGAGATTGTTCGAGCCGAGGAGGCACGCGCCGTAGGGCGGCAGCGGTTGCTCGCCGCAAGGATTGGTCGCCGCGATCGTTTCGCAATAATAGAGATTGTTGCGGGCGTTGATCCGGTCGATGAAAATGACGCCAGGATCGGCATAATTGTAATTGGCGCGCATGATCTGGTCCCAAAGGTCGCGAGCCCAGATCGTGCGATACACCTCGCCGCCGAACACGAGTGGCCAGTCCTTGTCGGCGTCGACCGCGGCCATGAAAGCGTCGGTGACGAGGACCGAGAGATTGAAATTGCGCAGGCGGGTCTTGTCGGCCTTCGCGGCGACGAAGGCCTCGATGTCGGGATGATCGCAGCGCATCGTCGCCATCATGGCGCCGCGCCGTGTGCCGGCCGACATGATCGTGCCGCACATGGAATTCCACACATCCATGAACGACAAGGGACCAGAGGCGTCAGCGCCGACCCCTTTGACGAGCGCGCCCTTCGGGCGGAGCGTCGAAAAATCATAGCCGATGCCGCCGCCGTGCTGCATGGTGAGCGCCGCCTCACGAAGATGCGAGAAGATGGCGTCGAGATCGTCCTCGATCGTTCCCATGACGAGGCAGTTGAAGAGGGTGACGCGGCGCGAGACCCCGGCGCCGGCGAGGATGCGACCGCCCGGCAAGAATTTGAAATCCTGCAACGCCGAATCGAAGGTTCCCTCCCATTGCGCGGGATCGTTCTCGACGCTCGCGAGCGCGCGCGCGACGCGACGCCAGCTGTCTTCGACGGTCAGGTCGATCGGCTCTCCGGCGGGTGTCTTCAGCCGGTATTTTTCGTCCCAAATCTGTTGCGAGATCGCGGGCAGCGTCGCGCCCGTTCGGCGCGATGGGGTTGCGGATATCATATTCATGATTTGCTCCTCGAGCAGTGAATGGTTTTCTCCGATAAAACCCCGAAGGCCGCCTCACGCCCGTCGGGGCAAGGGCGCGCGGAACGCGCGGGAGCCTCGGCGACAACCCCTTGCGGCGACGGGCGCGCAGGCGGCATTTGTGTCTTCAATGATTTTGGGTTCTCGTTCCTTCTTGCGGCCTCTGCTCAAGGCCGCCGCAAATGGCTCGGGAGCTTCCGCCAATCGACGGGCTGGCGTGACGCCCCACGGCGCCGCTCTGCATGGCGCAGGCGTCCTCTGACGCTGTGCTCGTCGGGAATATCGTCGACGAAAAGCGACGGCGCTCCGAAGCCGCGCCGGAAAGCGCAGTAGGAAATGCTGACGCGGCGCATTCCGCGCGTCAGCGCGACATAGGCCAGCCGACGCTCCTCATCGGCGTCGCCGTAATCCGACGGAAATACGCCCGCCTCCCAGGCAGGAAGAAAAACATGCGGGAACTCGAGGCCCTTCGCCTTGTGCAGCGTCATCAGGCGCACGCGGTCGGTTTCGTCTTCGCCGGGGCGGCTGGTGGCGAGCGCCGCATGATCGAGGAGCTCACGCGCCGTGTGGAACTCGCCGGCGAGCGCGATCAGCTCCTGCAGGTTTTGGAGGCGATCCTCCGAGCTCTCGGCCTTGCTGCCTCGCAGCATGGCGCGATAGCCGCTGGCGTCGAGAAGCAGCGAGATCTGATCGGCGAGCGTGTGCGAGCGGTCCTCGCCGATGCGGCGCAGCTGGTCGGCGAACAGCAATCCGGCGGAGCGGCATTTGGCCGGCAGCTCGGCGGTGTCCAGGGCGCGCAGCAGCGAGACATTGCGGAAGGAGGCCTCCGTCTCGACCGCTTGCATGGCCTTGGCGCCGAAGCCGCGGCGGGGCTCATTGATGACCCGTCGGAAGGCCTCGTCCGATTGACGATCGTCGGGCGTCGCCGCGAGACGCAGAAGCGCGAGCGCGTCCTTGACCTCGGCGCGCTGATAGAAGCCGACGTCGCCGACGATCACATGCGGAATACGGGCGCGCATCAAGGCCTCTTCGAAGCCGCGCGACAGGAAGGAGCTGCGATAGAGAATGGCGATCTCCTGCCACCCCGTTCCCTCGGCATGACGGGCGAGCATTTCCTCGACGACGCCGGCGGCCTCGGCCTGGGCGTCGCGGTAGGCGACGAGCTCGATCTTGTCGCCCTGCTCCTTTCGCGTGTAGAGTGTCTTGCCGAGACGTTTCATGTCGCGAGCGATAACCGCATTGGCGGCGGCGAGTATGTGCCAAGTGGAGCGGAAATTTTCTTCGAGCCGAACCTGCACAGCGCTCTGGTAGTCTTTGTGAAAGCGACGTATATACTCGATGTCAGAGCCTCGCCAGCCGTAAATGGCCTGATCATCGTCGCCGACGCAGAATACGCGTTCATGCTCCGCCGCAAAAGACTTCAGCCAACTGTATTGAGCGAAATTGACGTCCTGATATTCGTCCGCGGCGAGCCAATCGAAGCGCGACGCCCAGCGCGCGCGGTAGGCGTCGTCCTTGCGCATGGCGAGGGTCGGCCACAGTAGCAAGTCGCCGAAATCCGCCGCGTTCGCCTCGCGCAGGGCGCGCTGATAATCGGCGTAGACGCGCGCGGCGGTGCGCAGCGCATGGGGATCGACCGGCTCGCGGGAACGATCGCTTTTGGTGATCTTGGCTTCGACCCAGGCGGCGGCGCCGGCCGGCGTGATCAGATTGTCTTTGAACTTCGCGATGCGGTTGCACATGATTTTCAACGGATCGCGTGCATTGGCGTCGCCGCTCTCCTCGCCATCGAGGCCTTGCGCCTTCATGACGCGCTTGACGAAGCGGCGGCTGTCCTCGGCGTCGACGATGTCGAAATTCGGCCGAAGTTCCGCGATCTCCGGCGCGTCACGGAGCTGACGGGCGGCGAGCCCGTGATAGGTGCCGAGCCAGGAGGGAGCCGCGTGGCCGTCGAGCGCGGCGCGGATGCGCGACGCCATTTCGGCGGCGGCCTTGTTGGTGAAGGTGACGGCGAGGATGCGCGAGGCCGGAATGCGGTCGACGGCGATGCGATGCACGACCGCGGCGGTGAGCGTCGAGGTTTTTCCGGTTCCTGCTCCCGCGAGGACGAGGATCGGTCCGAAATGCACGGCGGCCTGCGCTTGGGCGGGCGTGAGCGACGCCGCCATCCTGTCGAAAGCATCGGCGGATGGGCTATGCTCCGCCGGCGGCTCGTAGAAGCAAGGCTCAAAACGGTCCCACTCCTCCATGCCGGCGAGCGGGTCGATGTCAGAGTATCTCGACATGGCAATTGGCTCCGTTGCAGCGGATAAGCTCTCCGCGGGAATCGTCGATGGTCGTGAAAACCGTGAAAAAGTCGTCGAAGTAGACGGCGCCCGTGTCGTTGCGTTCGCCGTCAACGACGACGCCCTCGACGGTTTGCGAGCCGTCGCCGGCTTCGACCTGAACGAGCGTGTCCAGGCGCCGTTCGCCGGTCGGGATGTGTCGGCAACGACGGCGCGTCGCCTCGGGCAGCTTGTTCAGATGCCGCCGGTCCATGTCGACCGTCTGCGCCTTTACGGGCCGCCAAAATAAGCCCGTAGGATCCGAGCCATCGGGCTGGATGGTGCCCTGATATCGGGCAATCAGAAATCGTCGCAACGCCGCCGGTACGGCGTCGGGGTTTGCGGGAATGCCGCGCTCGGCGATCAGTAGCCAGTCGTAGAAGCGGCCGATGCTCTCTGTGAGTTTCAACTGCTGCGATGGGCTGTAGCCTTGGCCGGCGATGTGGCGGACCAGCGCCACCTGTTCCTGCATGACCACGCCGCCGTCAGGGCCGTCGACGAACAGCAGCGGCAATGTACCATCGCGGGTGGCCACAATGGCGATGACGTGGGCACGGTCGCCACGCATCAGAACGGCTCCGGGGCGGCCGGGTGGGACACGTGCGTGCACGCGCCGCTCTGAGGTTCGCCTGAGCACGCTGGCACAGTATCCAAATGCAATGGGTGGATAACGCTATTGCAGGCGAAGGCCGGCAAGCCCGCACAAGCCCAAAACGAATAAATGAGTATGTGTTCGGATAGGGTGGATAACTCGGTCGCATCGTGCAATAGCTCGCGCAGAGACTCACGGGGGGTGAGCTTTCCTTTGCGTTCGCGCAAAGCCAGAACGGCGAGGCTATGCTGGGCGACGCTGAGCGGCAGGTCCCATGCCGAATGTCCTCCCCAGCGATAGGCGCGCGACAGGCCGATCGCGAGATCCTCGTCGGTCCAGGCGTCCGGCTTCGGATCGAGCAGGTCGAGCCGACCGCCCGATTTGAGCAACATCCAGGCGCGATGTGATGTCATGGTTTCGTCCTTTCTCGTTGGTCGAGCATGTCGTTCCAGTCGCTGTCCTCGACGGGAGGCCGTAATCGCTCGAAGGCGACGCCGGCGGCTGCGGCGATCAGCTGGTGGCGGGCCGCGTAGCGGTCGCCGGCGGGATTGGCGTCGGCCGCGCTGCAAAAGCGCGAGCCCGGGATGGGCGCGAGGCGCGCGACGATCGCCTCGATCTCGGAGATCGTTTTCGGACCCATGCCGCCGCCGGTCGCCGCATACAGCGTGTCGGCGCGAATGTTCTCCAAGGCGGCGAAGCTGAGCGCGTCGATCGGCGCCTCGGCGAGGGCGAAGCGCGTCGGCGGCCCTGAACCGCCGGGCAAGCGGAACAGGATCTTGTCGCCGCCTCGCACCGATCCTTTGAAGTCTGGTCCGCGGATTTCGATATGGGTGACATTCCGTCGATCGTCGTGATGCGCGAACCAGGCGCTTCCGTATGGCCCTTCTCTCACCACGTCGGCGGCGCAAGCCGTCTCCAGGACGCTCGGGGGAAGCCGACGCTCTTCGGTGAGGTATCGCCAGACCGGCGAGCCGCGCCGAAGCCGGGGGCGACGCGCCCATCTGATCGGGAGCGGGACATCGGGAGAGCGTCCCCTTCGGATGTCGGCGGCCGGACAACTCGGCTGTATCCCGGTGAACCGGCGCAGCATCTTGCGGACCTCGCCGAAATTCAGGCCGGGCTCGAGATGCTGCACGAGATCGAAGACGTCGCCCTTCGCGTCGCTCTGCGGATCCCACCAGCCGCGGCCCTCGTGATTGACGATCAGGATTTCTCCCCGCCCACGCCGATATTTGAGGCAATGCTTCGTGCTCTCTCGGCGATCGAGCCGCCACGGCGGCGTCGAGCGCTCCAGCAGCGCGGCGCAATTGGTCTCGGCCCGCAGCTGTTCGATTTCCGGGTCATGGCTCATGGCGTTCCGTCCCTTTCTCGGGTCGGGCGGAGCGGAGAGGTCGATTTCCCCTTCTCCTTTCCCAAAACGCCGTTGGCCGACCGCGAGACGGCCGGGCTGCAAGGGCGCGCGGAACGCGCGGGAGCAAAGCGACGCACCCTTGTCGGCGCGGCCGGCGCTAGCGGTAGCCATGCTTCCTCTCCCTTTGCTCCAGATTCCCATTCGTGATTCACTTGTGTGCGAATGCGAAGCGGGCGGGCGTGGAGGGCCGGCATGGCGGCGATGGACGAGATCGCGATTCTGTTGCAGGGCCGCAATGCGGAGGCGAACCGCCACCGGGCCTGGCGCGTCGAGGCGGGGCGCGATCTGTTCGGAAAATGGATGGTGCGCGTATCTTTCGGCCGGATCGGCTGCCGGGGGCGGACATTCGCGCGAGAATTCGCGTCGGAGGACGAGGCGTGCGCTTATGTGCGCGACGGCCTGCGCCGCCGGAAAGGCGCCATTCGCCGCTGCGGGGTCGAATATCGCGTCATCGACGCGTCGCCGGCGGCGCTGCCTCTTCTGGCGACGCTCAAAATATCGAGCGCCCCGAAGATATTCGAAGCGGCAGGGCCTCGCCTTGAAGCCTGAACGGCCCTCGGACGCCGCCGCTTCGCGGGAAACGCTCGTCGGCTCGGTCGAACGCGTGACGTTCCACAATGAGGAGAATGGGTTCGCCGTCCTGAAGGTCAAAGCGCGCGGCAAGCGCGACCTCGTGCCGGTCGTCGGCCACGCCGCTTCGATCTCCGCCGGCGAATATATTCACACTGTCGGCGTTTGGATCACCGATCGCACTCATGGTCTTCAATTCAAAGCGGATTTTCTGAAGACCACGCCTCCGACGACGGCGGAAGGCATCGAAAAATATCTGGGCTCCGGCATGGTCCGCGGCATCGGCCCCAAGCTCGCCGCGAGAATTGTTGGCCTGCCCCTGATAAATTCCTCCAGCCTCGATTAGAGGCCGGCAAGGTGACGCTCAAGGTGCTCACCGGCATTTTCAATCCGCAATACAAGGTGAATTAGAATGTGACCGTCTACGGTCTCGTCGGGCGCGGCGAGAAGGCGGGCGCGGTCAACACCGGCGCGCGGGCCATTTTCGTCGGCAACGCGTTCCAGAAATTCCAGCCGGTGATCACCAAGCCCGAGACCTCCTGGGACTACGAGATCGGAATCAAGACGAACTGGTTCGACGAGACCCTAATCCTCAACGCGAATCTCTACTGGAACGACCTCTACAACTTCCAGACCAATTTCGTGGACACGTCGGTCGTCGACGCCGCTGGCGTGCCGACGCGCCAGACATATCTCGGCACCGCCAAGCATGCTCGTCTGCGCGGGTTCGAGTTCGACGGCCGTTGGAACGCCTTCGAGGGCTTCTGGTTGAATTTCGCCGGCGCGATCACCGATCCGCGCTGGATCGACTTCGACGAAGCGCCGCTCGACGCCGCTTGGACCTGGAGCGGAGGAACCGTGAAGGCCCCGCTCCAGGTCTCGAGATCGCACTCGCGATTCAACACGGTGCCGACCTTCGCCTTCAATATTGGCTTCGACTATGAGCGTCCGCTTGGCGCGATATTCGACGGCCTCGGCGATTGGGCGAATCGTCCCGTCACCGGATTCGTCTACGCGAACGTCGCCTGGCAGGACAAGCAGGAACTGACCGATCCGACGGCGGTCATCCATTATTGGCAGGACGCCTACGCATTGACCAATCTCGGCTTCGGCATCCGTACCGACGACGATCGCTACAGCCTGAACGTCTGGGCCAAGAACATCGCCGACGTCCGGCCGGCGACGTCCTTCAGCCCCGGCACGGCCACCGGCCCGACGACGATCGGCTTGCCGGACACGGTCCGCGCCATCGGCGGGACGCTGCGCGTGAAATTCTTCTGAGCGGAGTCGCCGCAGATGCGCTGCGAAGTTCCGTTGAAAAGTTCAGCGTAAGCTTTGTGCCCATATTTTGTCGCCGAGCAGTTCGGGGTTTTCCGGGACGCGTCCGCTGATGATCGAAACCATCGGCGACGAGCCCTGATCAGTATAGCTTCACGCGGAACGCCCCGCCGAAGGTCGCCGGCCAGCGAGTGAGGCCGACCCTCGCCGGGTTGCCGCCGGTTCCGAGATCCCAGGTGCTGAAAGGCCTCTCGTCGCCGATGTTCTTGGCCCAGAAGGTGAGGCTGTATTTGTCGTCATCCGTGCGGATGCCGGCACCGACATTCACGATCGCGTAGCTCCCCTGCCAATATTGCTGAATGGACCAGGGATTGGTCAGTTGCGTCTTGGCCTGCCAGTTGACGTTGAAATAGCCGAATGCCGTGAGCGGCTTCGAGGTCCAGTCGTCGAGGCTGCCGAAGCCGCCGAGACCTGCGAAAATGGCCCCGAGCGGATGCTCGTAGTTCGCGCCGATGTTGAATGTCCACATCGGAACGCCCGTCCAGCGCTTATTGGACAGCGACAAGGTTTTGGGCGCCTTCGGGGTTCCGGAGGTCCATTGCCAATCGGTCGGCGGGGCGGCGTCCGGATAGGAAACCCAGCGCGAGTCGGAAAAGGCCGCGTTAAAGTTGATCCACAGCCTTTCAATAGGGCTCCAGCGGCCGTCGAGCTCAATTCCGCGCATTCGGGCATGATCAGCGTTGCCGAGCGACGACACGGCGATCGGCGAGCCGAGGGCGTCGACGCGCGAGGTGTCGACCGTGTTGGTTTGGAAGTCGTAGAAGTCGTTCCAATAGAAATTCGCGTTGAACTGGAGCTTGTTGTCGAGCCAGTTCGTCTTGAATCCGAGCTCATAGTCCCAGGACACCTCGGGCCTGGTGAATTGCGGCTGCCAGGCGCTGAACACTTTCAGCCCTGTCGCAGGGTCGGTCGCATAGGTCGGATTGGCGCTCGTATTGACCGCGCCCGCTTTTTCGGCGCGGCCGACGATGGCATAGAGAAGGAGGTTGTCGTTCCATCGGTATTGCGGATTGATGGTCGCCGTCACATGGTTGAAGCGCTTCGTGCTGCCGCCGCTGTCGGAAAGGCCGTAGCCGCCCGCCGCGATGATCGCCTGGTCCTGATCGACGATCGACACGCCGGGATAATACCGGTTGAGATGGCTCACCGAGCCCTGGCGAATTTCATAGCTGTTGCGCAGGCCCAGGGTGAGCGCCAACTGCTCGTCGTAATGCCAAGTCGCCTGCCCGAAGGCGGCGAATTGAATTTCTCGCGCCTTGGTGTACCACCAATCCTGCACGCCCGGTAGCGCCCCCGGCATGTTCAGCCATTTCGCCGCGTCGGAGCCGAACGCGACGTGGTGCATCTGATTGGAGGCGTCGTCGTTGATAAAATAGAGGCCGGTCGTCCATTCGAGCTCTTGCTCCTTGGGCGAGGTCAGGCGGAACTCCTGCGACGCCTGTCCGACATAAGTATCCATGCCGTCGCGCCAGTTCTCGATTAGTTGCGTCTCTTCGAAATAACGCTGCTGGTTTCGATTGAACCCATAGGCCGAAATGGACGTAAAGATATTTTCGCCGACTGCCACGTTGAGCTCGTTCGAAACGGTGATGGTTCTCACCGGATCGACGCCCATGCGGGCGATGGACGGCTTTTAGGGATCCAAGGACAGGATCGGCTTGCCGAGCCGTTTCCAGACGTTCTGAACCCAGGTCGCGCTCGGACGCGTGCCATTGGCATAGAAGAGGGAGGTGTCGGCGTAGGGCGCGCTGTTGTAGCCGTTATATTCGTGAGAGGTGTTGAAATTGAAGATGAGCCGGTCGGTGATGTCGTCGCCGACATAGAGAAGCTGCCCGCGAACGCCCCAACGGTCGGTGTTCTTGTAGCCGGCGCCGCTCACCTGATCGCGGATCCAGCCGTCGCCCTTGTCCATGAAGAAGCTCACGCGATAGGCGAGCGTGTCGTCAAGGATCGGACCGGTGATCGAGACCTTCTCGATGACGCGGCTGTAATTGGCGAAATTGGTCTCGATCGTCGCTTGCGGCGTGAAGGACGGCAGCCTGTTATTGATGATCAGGCTGCCAACAGATGCGTTCTTTCCGCCCGCCGTCCCCTGAGGTCCATAGGCGACCTCGAAGGACCTCGCGTCGAACAAATCCATCCACTGGAAGCCCCAGTACCGCCAGAACACATTGTCGACGACATAGCCGGTCGGCGATTCCGAGCCGACGCCTCCGCCAGCGACGCCGAGCCATCGTATGGTTTGGCGCGCCGACTGCTGGGTGCCTCCGTTGTTGGCGCGATAATTCGGGATCTTCTGCTGCAATTCGTCGGCGCGGTTGATGTTCTCGCGCTCTATGGACTTCTCGTCGATGACGACGATAGAGCGCGGCTTTTTTTGCGCGTCTAGGACGGGGCGCGAGTTTTCGCCCCGATCATCGTCCTCGCCGCGGACGACGACGTCGCCGACCTGGACGGTCACCGCGCTCGAGGCCGGCGCGTCCTGGGCGCGAGACTCGCCCACATTCGTCGACAATGCGATAGCGGCCGCGGCCATATATGCGAGACTCGACGCGCTGGACATGAAATAAGACCGCGATTTGGTCGCGACGCCGGACACTGTGCGGAACATGGATGGATGACCTTTTGTATTGTATTCCGATCGATTTAGTAGGATGTAATGGGCATTTGTCAAGCCAAGGTCGAGGCAGGCAGTTCAATCGCGTGAACGGGAGGGGAGTTTCGGCGCGGGAATTGATGTCATTCTGGGAGGACTGGGATCATTGAGGTCTGTGATGTCCAAGAAGACCTCAATGATCTGACGAACGCGCTGCTCGCCTCGCCCTTAGCCGAATGCCTCACTTATTGGGTCGAGAGCCGGCGCGGCGCGAGCCCGACATAGAGGTGATCTACGCCAAGACTTCGCGCCGAACGCACGGCAAGGACGGCTCGCCGCTTCTTCTGGTCTCCGCCCCGGCTGCGCGCGCCAGCGCCTCATGCTGGGCCAGGGAGCCGCTGACAAGAAGAGCTGTGACATCATTGCCATTCCGATACTGCTCGAACGCGCTGAGTTTTCAGCCGCGCTCGTCACCATCGACGCTATGGAATGTCAACGCGAGATCGCTTAGAGACCCGTGCCCAGGGACCCGTCTACCTTGTCGCCTTGAAAGACATATTGCCGCAGCTCGCCGAGGACGTGGGCCACTACCGCGAGCGCGAGCCGGAGGGCCACGACGCTCACCAGACGACCGACGGCTATCGCGGGCGCATCGCGGCTCTCCAGGCGCTGCGCGGCGTCGCGCTGGTGGTCGCAGCCGGCGTGGTGGCCGAGATCGGCGACATGCGGCGTTTCGACAATCCCCGCCAGTTCATGGCCTTCATCGGTCTCATTCCGGGCGAGCATTCGAGTGGAAGCAAGCGGAAATTGACCGGCATCACAAAAGCCGGCAGCGTCGTCGCGCGGCGACTGATCGTCGAATCCTCTTGGGCCTATCGCCTGCCGGCGAAGGTCGGTCAAGCGATGATGCTGCGACACCAATCGATCGCGGTGTCGATCCGTGGAATCGCATGGAAGGCACAGGTCCGCTTGTGCTGGCGATATCCTCGTATGCTGGCGCGCGGCAAGAAGGCGCCGATCGTGATCACCGCCGTCGCGCGCGAGCTCGTCGGCTTCATGTGGGCGATCGCGCGACAGGTCAAACCGAAGACCATCGGCGCGTAACGCGCGACGACATCGAGGCAGCGGCCAGGGCGTCGGCGCCCGTCAAGGGATCCTCCGCCAAAATTAGGAGCGGCACGACCGATCTCCGCGGGTCAGACCGAGGCTCCCCTACGACGAAAGCTCCGTATGCGGTATCCAGCCCGCGAATGAGAAACGGCTCAACCGTCGAAATCACGCCGGCGTCCTGACCTCTGCCTCGCCGAACATGCTCGCCCTCGCCTCATAGGAGAGGGGGTGGATAGCGCACGCAGATTGCTCTTGAAAAAGGTCATAAGGATTTTGTAGGGCGAGCTTCAGCGGTTCGGCCCGCCGCCGCGAAAAGCCAGGGCGCCGACCGCTCGGTTGGAAGATCCTGCCGCCTCCGAAAATCTCTCCCGCGCCTGCTCCCCACGGCCTCTCTCCGGCCTGTTCGGCCCGCGCCCCGATCTGCTCCGCCGCCAGCCGGAGTTGTTTCAGGATCTGGACGGCCTGTCAGATCCGCCGCATGACGTTCTCGGCATTCTCCGCCTGCCCCGCCAACCCTTTGTCGAGCGCGGCTTGCGCCTGTTTGGTGTGCATGAGCCGCCCACCGATTTCCGTCATGATCGTGCCGTCGCTGGGCTCCGTCGCTATTCATCGAACTCCTCGAGCAATTCGCCACTCTCGAAAATCACGGCCCCGGGCATGTCCAAGTCCCCTTGCCGTTCGGCGATATAAGCCAGCACCGGGTTCCGGAAGTTTGTTCTCGATGATCGCCGCTTTGATCGTTCTGTCCCAGCCGATGGGATGCCCGGCAGGCATGTCGTCCCCTCCAAGGCACGGACATTTTTTGCGAATTACAAATGTGTGGCATTTTTGCAACAGCATTCGCGAAAATATCCTAAGCGCAGGTGAAGCCACAATTGCAACTCGAACGTAGCTTGACATATTACGTATAAACCCGATCTACTTAATAGTCTTAATGGGGTGGCTAGAGCGGCCTCGAATAGCAAATAGAGGAGTTTGGCGATGAGCAGCCTGGCCAAAGCGTTTCGCGGCCACCTATTCGCGAATACGGCGCTCGCCGGTGTGGCCCTCGCGAGCGGCGTCTCCATCGCGCCCGCAGCGCTTGCTCAATCGGCTCCTCCGCAGGAAGCACAAGCCGCAGCGGCGTCGACGAAGGTCGATGATGTCACCGTCACCTCGCGCCTTCGCGAAGAAAAGGCGCAAGACGTGCCGCAGCCGGTCGCGGTGGTCGGAGGAAAGACAGCCGATCGCGAGCATATCGAGCGCTTGCAGGAATTCGCGCAGAAGGTTCCCAATTTCAACTTTTTCGTCGGCAACCCCCGCGGATCGGGCGTCAATATCCGCGGCACCTCGGGCGCCTTCAACAGCGCCGACGGTGCAGAGAGCGCCGTTGGATTCATCGTCGACAATGTGTTCTACACGCACACGGGCTTCCAATGGGCCGACTACGTCGATCTCCAATCCCTGGAAATCGCCCGCGGGCCGCAAGGCACTCTTCTCGGAAAGAATACGACCGCCGGTGCCGTGGTCATCCACACGCAATTGCCCGCTTTCGCGCGTTCGGCGACACTCGAGACGTCCTACGGAAATCGCAATCGCGTGACGGAAAAGCTGAATGTCACGGGCCCAATCATCGACGACCAGCTCGCATATCGCGCCACGTTCTTCCTGGATAAGAGCGATGGATTCATTCACGATAAGGTGACGGGCGCCGGACTGCTGAACAATGATCGCTGGGGCGTGCGCGGCCAGTTGTTATATGTAGGTGACAATTTTACCGACCGTCTCATTTTCGAGCGTCTACGTTCGGATGAATACAACAACTATAATGCGTTGTGGGGAGATTCGATCCCTTTCTTCGCCAATGGGACGACCGCGCGACGTTTTTCGCAAAACGTCGCGAGCCGCCTCGGCAAGCCGATCCTCAGTCTCGATCCTTACAATCCCTATTTGACGCGTCTCGGGCATCTGGACCAGCGCACGCATGGACTCTCGAACGAAATCAACTATCAGATCGGCGAGAATACGCTCACGGCAATCACCGCCTGGCGCGACTTCGTCTTGCATCCGCGCAATTCGCTCGGCCCGAATTTCGGCAATGAGCTCGAAATTCAATCGGTGGCGTTCGACACTTATGTCGCGCAATTTTCTCAGGAGATTCGCCTCGCCTCTCCCAAGGAGCAGGAGCTGGAATGGCAGATCGGCTTCTATGGCCTGCGCGAGCACATCTGGTCCTACCGCCACGACGACTATGGCAGCGACGCGTCGCAATGGTTCTCCAACAACATCAACACGAACAGCGCCTTATTGAACGGCGTCACCGTGCATCAGGACGGCAAGGCCAAAACGACGAGCTTCGCGCTCTTTGGACAAGCGACCTGGCATATCGACCAGCAATGGGCGTTGACCGCGGGGCTGCGAGACACTTACGAAATCAAGAACGGCTCGGATTTCGGCTGGATCAGCGGCTTCAACTCTGCATTCTCGCTTCAACAGACCTTCAACGCGGTGGCGCAATCGAGAGGCGGCGTTACAGGCTTCGACACCGGCGGCGTGAGAAAATTCAACAACTCGCTCTCGGGCCTGATCAATCCGTCGTATCGATATAATGAGAACGTCCTGGTCTACGGCTCCGTTGCCCGTGGCGAGAAGTCGGGGGCCGTGAACACCAACGCCATCCCGATTCTCGACAGCGCTCGGAACTTCAAGGAGTTCCAGCCCGTTATCATTAAGCCGGAAGTGACATGGGATTACGAACTCGGCGCCAAGACCAATTGGCTCGACGGCAAACTCATCGTGAACGCCAATCTCTATTGGCAGGACACATACAACTTCCAAACGCCTCTCGTGAACACGGACTTCACGGATGTCACAGGCGTGCCGATCTCCAATACCTTTCTCGGCAATATCGGACATGTCCGCTTCCGCGGCGTGGAATTCGACGGCCGCTGGAGTCCGATCGACCGGTTGTGGCTGACTTTCTCCGGAGCCTTGACCGAAGTGCGCTACGTCGACTTCGAAAAAGGGCCAAAATCCGCCGATTGGGGTTTCGCGGGATCGCCGGGGTCCGTGAATCTGACTGGAACCAAGGCGACCGGCATCTCGCCGCTCTCCTTCAACGTCGGCGTCAATTACGAACATCCGCTGGGAGCGATATTCCATGACTTCGGATTCGGCCGATCGGTTTCCGCCTACACCTATCTGAACGCCTCCTGGAAAGACACGACGGTATTCTCGAATCCGTGGTCGATCTACAAGCTCGAGCAACGCCCCTACACGCTCGTCAACGTCGGCTTCGGCATCAAGACCGACGACGACGACTACAATCTGTTTTTCTGGGCCAAGAACATCCTCGATGAACGCTGGCTGACCAACCAATCGATCAGCGCAGGCGGCGGTCCGAACACTCAAACCTATGGGGATCCGCGTTGGTTCGGCGGCACTTTGAGGGTCAAGCTATACTGACTTTTGTTCGACCGAAGCGCGAAACCGAATCGCCTTCCAACGATCGAAATCGATACGCATCTAGCATCGAGGAGAGTAAAATCAGATGAAAATCATACGCGCTTCGGTCTATCTGTCCGGCGCATTGGTGTCGAGCGCCGCAGTCGCGGCGGACCTGCCGTCCGCGAAGGGGCCGCCGATCGCTCCTCCTCCCGCGGCGTTCAGCTGGCAGGGAGGTTACGTCGGCGTCTACGCGGGCGCTCTGCTCGGCGACGGGTCTTTCACCTTCTTACGACAGGCGCCCCAGCGCGGCGCCGCCTTGGTCGGCGGCGGCGCCATCGGTTACAACTTGCAATGGACACCGACCGTCGTTCTAGGCGTCGAAGCCGACTTCGGCTATCGCGGGCCAATTCAATCGGAGGCCGTGTCCAGGACGTATCCGGGCGCCACCGACGCGGGCATCCTCGGCACGTTCCGCGCGCGAGCGGGGTACGCCTTCACGCCCCGTTGGCTCGTCTACGGAACGGCTGGCCTCGCGTATGGAACTGATTTCGCGCCCCGATCCTTCACAGCCAGCCTGCCTCTCACATTCGGTCGGGGAAGCACGGGCACGACCGTTCGTCCGGGATGGACGGCCGGCGGAGGTGTCGAATACGCTTGGTCCGACCGCATTTCTGTGAAGGTGGAATATCTCTATGCATGGCTTGCCGATAGCGGCGTGGGCTATTCGACGAATTTCGGCGTCGCTTCCGCCAATGTGAGCAGCGCGGGCCACATCGTCCGGGGTGGTCTCAATTATCGCTTCACGACGGGCGGGACGGGGACGTCGCTCGTGAAATAGCTTTCACCGGGTGGTCTCCGCGAACGGGATACATCTATCCATTCGATGGTTGCGTCGACGCTCATCCGGAATTTGATTTTGTGCATGAAGAGCTCTTTTTGTTTGGGCTCGCCCGCGATAGCGCGGCGCGCCTGTCAACGGCGGAGAGATTTCCGGCCGGCGGGGCGGCGCAAATTCAAGCCAGTGAGGCGGGATCGCCGACATGCAAAAGGGCCCGATCGGGCCCTTTTGCATGTCGGCGGCGAAAATTTCTCGTGGGCCTACGAAGAGAGGATTTCGCCGGTGTCGGCGTCGACGCTCGCCTCGTCGATCGGCGTGGGGGTCACGCGTCGTCGCGCCTTCGATTGTCGGAGCCGATAGCTCTCCCCATTTATTTCGAGGATGTGGACATGATGGGTGAGGCGATCGAGCAGCGCGCCGGTCACACGCTGATTGCTGAATATGCTCGTCCACTCGTCGAAGGGCAGATTGGAGGTGTCGATCGTCGAGCCCTCCGTGCCAACGAAGTTGAGACAAACACCCCCCGGGATTCCCCGTTCATTGTGCCTATGTCGGGCAGGAATTGGAAGTCCACTACCGGTGGCACCCAGGGCGATCGGGTGAAGAAGTAGGTGACAAGACGCGTCTGAGCTGAATCTGTCGGAATCCTCTGATTCGATCTTTGGGGGATTGCGATGGACGCGAGCGGACACGACTTCGAGGCTCTGGCCGAGACGACGGCTTTTCTAGTCTATTTCAAAGATATGCCGGATCGCCGGCAGGCCGGGAAGGTCGTCTATCCGCTCGACGAGATCTTGCTCTTGTGCCTGCTCGCCGTGCTGGCCGGGGCGGAGGCCTTCACCGACATCGCGCGGTTCGGCGAGAAAAAGCTCGACCTGTTGCGTCGCTTCCGGCCATTCGAAAACGGCACGCTGGCGCACGACCATCTCGGCGACATTTTCACCACGCTCGACGCGCAGGCGTTCCAGCGCTGCTTCGTCGCCTGGGTCTCGGCTTTGACTAAGACGCCAGCCGAGGTCGTCGCCACCGACGGCAAAACCTCGCGCCGCTCCTATCAGAAGAAGGGCGCGAAGGAGCCGATCCACATCGTCTCGGCTTTCGCCGCCCGGCAGCGGCTCGTCATGGGGCAGATCGCCGTAGCGGAAAAATCCAACGAGATCGTCGCCATTCCCGCGCTCTTGGACATGATGGCCATAGAAGGCGCCGTCGTCACCATCGACGCCATGGGCTGTCAGCGCGCCATCTCCAAGAAGATCAAGGACAAGAAGGCCGATTACATCATCGCGCACAGAGGCAATCAGGGAACGCTCCACGAAGACGTGAAGCTGTTCGCCGCCGAGCAGAAAGCCAATGGTTTCGTGGATTCGACGGTCAGCCGCCAGGAGACGCTCGACGGCGAGGCACGGCCGCATCGAAACGCGGCGTTATACGGCGTTCCACAAGATCGACTGGTTGAAAGAGAGACACGACTGGCCGGGGCTCGAGGGCGTCGTCATGGTCTAGAGCCGGCGCGAGATCAATGGCGAGAGCACGAAGGAAACACGATTCTACATCACGTCGCTGACGCTCGCCGCCGATCTGGTCGGCCCGATGATCCGCGATCATCGGGCGATCGAGAACAGCCTGCACTGGGTCATGGACATGGTCTTCCGCGACGACGAATGCCGCGTGCGAACGGAAAACGCCCCAGCCAACTTCACCACGCTCGAGCATATGGCCAATAATCTCATCCGCAAGGCGCCGGGAAAAGACTCCCAGCGCCTCAAGCGCATGACCGCCGCTTGGGACGACGACTTCTTCGTGAGTCTCGTCGCCGCCTGAAATCCTTCACCCGATTCCCCTGCGGTGGCACCCGTATTTCGGCGCCAAGGTCGCTGTCCGCCGTGTGGAGCAGCGAACAACCGGTCAGTTTCTTAAAGTGTTGGGGCCAGCCGGCGCTGTGGTCTCGATAGCGGGGTGGATGCTTGATCCCGCGATCTGCGCCGGGATGACTGTTGGCGCGCCGCGCGTCGATTTGGTCGCGCTTGTCGAGCTGAAGCGGCTATTATTGGGTGCGGTCAAACCCGCAAACTGCCGGAGTGATGACGCCATCATTCCGGAGGAACGGAATGCAGGCTCCCAAAACACCGGCAGTGACGCCGAGTCGGCAGTTGAGACTGTTGTTGGACGACGTCAGGCTGGACGGGCTGACGTCCGCCGAGCGCGACAAGATTATATTGGCGCTGGCTCAGATACTCATGCAGGCGGCCGGCCTCAGCGTCGAGGAGCTTGATGATGACAAGATCGACAAGGTCGACGCGCTCTCGGACTGGCGAAATAGCCCTCTATTTTCTCCAGACGAACAACTCGCTCTCGAATATGCCGGAGCGATGACATTCACCGAGCCCGGGGTGAGCGACAGCCTGCGCGCCAAATTGACGGAGCGCGACGACGTCATCATTGAATTGACCGGCCTCATCGCCTTTCAAAGTCTGTCTTCGAAATTCAATGCGGCGCTCGACGTTCCCGCGTAAGGATTCTGCACGCAGCCACCCGGTTTCGAAACACCACCGGAGGCGAGGGCTGACATGGATCGATCATTGGGCGAGCTGTAACCTTTTCCCCGCTGCCGCGAACTAGGCGACGTGGATCGTGGGCGTCCCTGTCGATGTCCGCTTCAGCCGTGGACAGGTCCTCTCGACCGGAATTCGAATACCAGCGTCGCCGCCCAAAGAGAGAGTTCGAAAAATGCGTCGCTTCGTTGGTCACGCGGCCGATCACCGCGCTTATCTTCAAGTCGTCACCCGAGCGATCTGTCTTCTTCTGCTCGCGTTCTGCACAGAGGCGAGCGCCGCGGAGCCGGCGGACCTTTTTCGTAGCGCCGCATCTGGATCGAAGCTGAGCGTCGATCATTCGATTTGGGATCGCTTGCTGTCGACTTACGTCAAACCCGGCCCGGACGGCCTCAATCGGGTGGACTACGCTGCCTTCAAGGAGGGCGGCCACGGCGCGCTGAAACAATATATCGCCCAGCTCGAAGCCGTCGATCCGGAGCGCTTGAATAGAGCCGAGCAATTCGCCTTCCTCGCCAATCTTTATAACGCGAAGACGATCGACATCGTGATCGACCACTATCCTGTAAGGTCCATCAAAGATGTTTCGCTCGGCGCCGGATTGCTTTCAACCTTCTCGAGCGGCCCGTGGAGAGCCAAAGTGGTGACGCTGAATGGCGTCGAGTTCAGCCTCGACGATATCGAGCACGGCGTGTTACGAGCGCTTTTCAAAGATCCGCGCGTACATTATTCCGTGAATTGCGCATCCGTAGGTTGCCCCAATTTGCAGTCGCGGGCCTTTGTCGGGGTCATGCTCGACGCGCAACTCGACGCCTCTGCGAGAGCCTACGTGAATCATACGCGCGCAGTCACGATCACACAAGGCAAGCTCGTCGTGTCCTCGATATATGAGTGGTTCAAAGCGGATTTCGGCGGCAATGATCAGGGAGTGCTGGCGCATCTTCGCAAATACGCCGCGCCTGAGCTGAAAGCGAAGCTCCAAGCCTTCGAGAAGATCGGCGCCCACCGCTATGACTGGAGCTTGAACGACGCGCGCTGAAACTATGCGCATCTGTGAGGATCCATCACGAAAGAGCATATCGAGGGGAGCGGAAACACGGATGCGCAACGAGACGTCCGGCGCCGCTTTGCGGCTGCTCTGTTGTCTATCAATTCTCGTTCTCGTTCCCGCCGCCAGAGCGCAAAACGTGCTCGTCGACCCTGCTGAGATGCTCGGCACAGCTAAGCGGATCGATTTTGTCGGACGTAACGATTTCAGCGTGGAGCAGACTGCGCAAGGCGCAGTCCTGCGAAGCGTTCCGCATCGATCGGCATCCGGTCTCTACAAGCCTGTGGAGATGAATGGCAGGGAACTGACGCAGATAAACTGGCGCTGGCGTGTCGACAGGCTACACGAGGCAGCTGACGTCCGTAGGCTCCAAACAGAAGACTTCGGGGCCATGGTGATGTTCGTTTTCGGCCATCCGTCGCTGATGAATCGCGATGTTCCAACTCTGGGCTATGTGTGGACGTCGACGCCGGTTAGAAACGAGACGTTCTTGCATTCCCAGCGGTACGGTGCGCTCGCCTACGTTCAGTTGCGGGGACGAGGTGATGTCGGGCGGCTGCGGGAAGAGATCCGTGACGTCGCCGCGGATTTCAGAGCCGTCTTCGGCACGGAACCCGGGGCTTTGAAATACATAGCCGTGTTCAACGACAACGATCAGACGAATGAGCCGGCATCCGCGGTATTCGGGCCGATTCTCGATCTTCGGAAGAAGGCGGGTGGGCGGTGATCCTCGCGCGAACGAAGATCTCCCGTCAGGATGGCGCTCAGGCCGTTGCAATCCTGATCGGTCGTACTGCCGCCGCTCGCAATGTTTTATCTCAGACGTCGTGGAGGCGCGATCAAGACAAGAAGGCTTTGCCTCAGGACTTTGAAATCGTGCGGCCTGCGACATTGTAGATGGGGGGCTCAATTTTGGCCGAAAATGGCGTATGAGGCGAGCTACGGCTATACCTCGGGGTTCCACTGATATGACGAGCTTTGCAAGCGATGGAATCAAGCTTGCGCGGGAGCGGCGATGGCAGGAACTCATGCGCTCCGCACAAGACGGTGACAATGCCGCCTATGCTCAGCTCCTGTCGGAATTACTACCGATGCTTCGTCGAGTGGTCGCTCACAAGTGGTCGGGGATGCTCGACGTCGAGGACGTGGTTCAAGAAATCATCATCTCGGTCCACACCGTTCGGCACACTTACGATCCCGAGCGACCCTTCATGCCCTGGCTCATGACGATTGCAACGCGCCGCAGCTTGGACGCGGCACGGCGTAGACGAGTCAGGAGCGCGATCGAAACGACGGTCGACGTGATGCCTGAAACCTTTTCGGGGGATCAAACGAAGACCGAACAGGAATCCAGTGACGATCAGGAGGCGATACTGCGAGCTATGGAGCAATTGCCGGACGGGCAACGCGAAGCGCTGGAACTGCTCAAGGTGCAAGGGTTATCGTTGCGAGAGGCGTCCGCCGTTACCGGCAAAAGCATAGCTTCGCTCAAAGTCAGCGTGCATCGTGCGCTAAGGGCCATGCGCGGGATTTTGGAACGAAGGATCTGAGCCCATGCAAACCGAGGAACTCATCCGACGTCTAGCGGAGAATGCTCCGCCCGTTCGACGACTTGCCCACCCGGCATGGCGGGCGATGGTCTGGTTCGGATTGTCGCTCGCATATGCAGCGATGGTGATCTACACTATGGGTCCACGCTCAGATATCTTCGTACGCCTCACCGAGCTTCGCTTTGTCATCGAGCTGCTGGGGGCCTTGTCGACCACGGTGATGGCCGCCGCCGCGGCCTTCTGCGCCGGATGCCCTGGCCGTCTGCTTTGGGAGCGGTTCACGCCCGGTCCGTTCCTTTTCGTCTGGCTCGCGAGCCTCGGCGACGGATGTTGGCGAGAGTGGCTCAGATCCGGCTCCGAAGGTCTGTCTGTGCGCTTCGATTTCTCGTGCTTTCCCGCTATCTTGGCGATCAGCGTCGCACCGGCGATCCTGATATTTGTCATGATCCGCCGTGGCGCGCCGATCGCTCCGATCGCTACGACCGGTCTTGCGACTCTCGCGGCCACAGCGCTTGCGGCGGCCACCCTGCAACTGATTCATCCGCAAGACGCCAGCATCACGGTGCTGATTTGGCAATTTGGCACAGTCCTAACGTTAACGGGAATAGGCGCGTTGTTTGGGCGTCGCCTCTTGCGTTGGCAGGCGCCCGATCTGCGCGCGCTCCAAACAAGGGAGCAGCCGATCCAGTAGGCGCGTCCCGTTCGAAGTCTGCTGTGGGCGATGAGGTAGCCTCAGATCGGCAATGCCGATGATCAAAAAAAAGCCGAAGGCGGGGCTCGCCTTTTGCGGCCCGCTCGATCCGAAAAGGCGAATCTATGAATATCGAAGTCGTCAAGGACTACTACGGAAATACTTTGCGCAGCTCCGATGATCTGAAGACCATGGCATGCTGCACGCCGGACAGTATGCCGGAGCGGGTGAAGGCGCTGCTGGCGAACATTCACGACGACGTTCTGGCGAAGTATTACGGTTGTGGGCTCGTCGTTCCTGAGCGACTCGAAGGCACGCGGATTCTCGACCTCGGCTGCGGAACGGGTCGTGACGTCTATGCGCTATCCCAGCTCGTCGGGCCGTCGGGTGAGGTCATCGGCGTCGACATGACGCCCGAGCAGCTTAAAACCGCCGCGATGCATATCGGATGGCATACTGAAAGATTCGGCTATGATCGCCGCAATGTCCAATTCCTTCACGGCTATATCGAGCGGCTCGACGAGCTCGGTCTGGAGCCGGGCAGCTTCGACGTCATCGTCTCGAACTGCGTCATCAATCTTTCGGTCGACAAGCCTGCCGTTTTGAAAGGAGTGTTCGACCTCTTGAAGCCGGGCGGAGAGTTCTACTTTGCGGACGTATACGCCGACCGCCGCGTGAATGAAGGGTTCCGCAACGATCCGGTCGTTTATGGAGAATGTCTCGGAGGAGCTCTCTACTGGGGGGATTTTCTGGCGCTCGCCAAAGCCGCCGGCTTCGGCGATCCGCGCCTCGTCAGCAGCAGGCCGCTAGAAATCTCCGATCCCGAAATCGAGGAAAAGATCGGCGCGGCGCGCTTCTATTCGGCGACCTATCGCCTGTTCAAGGTCGAAGGTCTGGAACCCCTGTGCGAGGATTACGGCCAGGCGGTGATCTACAGGGGCGGCATTCCAGAGACGCCGCACCGATTCTCGCTCGATAGCCATCACTTCATCGAGAGGGGTCGCCTGTTCCCCGTCTGCGGCAACAGCTGGCGTATTCTGAAGGAGAGCCGGTTCGCTCCCTATTTCGATTTCCTGGGCAATTTCTCGACGCACTTCGGTGTTTTTCCTGGCTGCGGCACAAACATTCCCTTCATAGGCTCCGCAGAGAATCGGGGAGCAACCGCATGTTGTTGACCAAACGGTTCTCCTCGAACGCCGCCCGAGAGGCGTTTTCCGCGAAGCGACGTCCGATCGTGTCTTCGCGAAAGGTCATGGCGGCGGCAGGCGTCGTCGCTGGAATTCTATCTGTTTTGCCGGATCCGCACGTTCGCGCGGCCGAAAGTAAGATCACGCTCTCCGGCTCTAGCACTGTGGCGCCTCTCGCGGCCGAGATCGGCAGGCGCTTCGAGGAAAACAATCCCGGCGTCCGGGTTGATGTGCAGTCTGGCGGATCGTCGCGAGGCGTGGCAGACGCGCGCTCCGGCCTCGCCGATATCGGCATGGCCTCGCGCGCCACCAATCCAGATGAATCCGATCTCCAATTCTTCACGATCGCCCGCGACGGGATCGGCGTCATCGTCCATAAGAGCAATTCCGTGCGATCGCTGACCGACGAGCAGATCGCCGGCATCTACGTCGGAAAGATCGCGGATTGGAGCGCAGTCGGCGGCAAACCGGGCCGGATCACCGTCGTGAACAAGGCCGAAGGCCGTTCGACGCTCGAATTGTTCCTGCAATATTTCAAACTGAAGAACAGCGACATCAAGGCCCAAGTCGTCATCGGCGACAATCAGCAAGGGATCAAGACGGTCGCCGGCAATCCCAAAGCTATCGGTTATGTGTCGATCGGCTCGGCGGAAAGAGCTGGCCCCGCTTCTCTGGACAGCTCCCCGCGGATTTTGAGTGGATCTCTGCCGAGGTTTGCTGAACGCGGGGCTTTCGCGAATTTGTCGCGGCGTCGGGAGGGCGTAGCCCGACCAGAGGCGCGACAAATTCGCGGCGACGATCATGCAGCCATCACGGCCTCTCCACAACCGAAATAAGCCTCGTCTGGCGTGCGGGCGTCAAGGCTCGAATGCGGGCGCCGCTCATTGTAAAAGGCCAGATATTTGGCGATCGACGCGCGCGCCTCGGACACGCTGTCGTAGGCGTGCAGATAGATCTCTTCATATTTGACGCTGCGCCACAGCCTCTCGACGAACACATTGTCGCGCCAGGCGCCCTTGCCGTCCATGCTGATGGCGATCTTCGCATCGAGCAGCACACTCGTGAAGTCATGGCCGGTGAACTGGCTGCCCTGGTCCGTGTTGAAAATTTCCGGTCTGCCATGCTTTGCCGGCGCCTCTTTCAACGCCTCGACGCAAAACTCCGCCTCCATCGTGATCGACACGCGATGCGCCAGCACGCGCCGGCTCGCCACGTCGACAACCGCCGCGAGATAGACGAAGCCGCGCCGCATCGGGATATAGGAGATGTCCGTCGCCCAGACATGATTGGGCCGCTCGATCTTCACGCCGCGCAGGAGATAAGGGTAGATCTTATGCCCCGGCGCCGGCTTGCTCGTGTTCGGACGCCGATAGATCGCGGCGATGCCCATGCGCTTCATCAACGTCGCCACATGTCGACGACCGACGGCGACACCTTCGCGCCGCAAAAGATCACGCAGCATCCGCGCCCCCGCGAAGGGATGATCGAGATGCAGCTCGTCAATGCGGCGCATGAGATTCAAGTCCTCGGCCGAGACCGGCCGCGTCTTGTAATAGACCGAGCTGCGGGCGACGCCGAGCGCGCGCGCCTGACGGGCGATGGGAAGTTCATGGCTGCGGTCGATCATCGTTTTACGCTCAGCAATCCCGCTTTGGTGAGCGCGCCGGACAAAAAATCATTGGTCAGCGTCAGTTCGCCGATCTTGGCGTGAAGCGCCTTCAAATCGACCGCCGCTTCCTTCGCTTCCGGTTTTTCCTGACCGAAAACGCCCGCCGCGCCTTCGAGAAGCTGGCCCTTCCAGGTCGTGATCTGGTTCGGATGAACGTCGAACTGCTGTGCGAGTTCGCTGAGCGTCTTCTCGCCCTTGATCGCGGCCAAAGCCACCTTCGCTTTAAACGCCGGGGAATGCGTCCGGCGGCTCTTCTTCGTCATCGAATGCTCCTGATTCGCAGCGAGAATCCTCGCCGCTGTCAGGCAGAAAATCCACTCAAGCTACTGTCCGAATTTCCGAGGCCGGCTCTGAATATGAAGCAGGGCTAGGCGCGCCAATCAAGCTCCTGCCGGTAGGCGGTGTCGCGGCCTCGATCCAGAACATTCGCAACGGCGCTTTCCCACTCGCAAGACCGCTCAACCTCGTGACCAAGACCAAGCCGGAGGGACTGGCCGAGCGCTTCATCGATTTTGCACGTTCGAAGTCGGTTCATGATCTCATCGAGGCGCAATTCTTTGTCCCCCTCGGCCCGTGACGCGCAACTGGCGGGCGTGTCGGCGCTCTCGGCCCTCATTTCGTCGGCGCTGTTCGTCCTGGTCGTCGCATTCGTGCTGAAAGAATCCTGGCCTGCGCTCACAGGCGTCGGTCCCGCTCGTTTTTTCCTCGACCCGGCATGGCATCCGACCGAAGGCCTGTTCGGCCTTACGCCGATGCTGGCGGCCTCGCTCGCCGCTTCCATCGGAGCTACGCTGCTCGCTGCTCCTTTGGGAATAGGCTGCGCGCTGTTTTGGCGCTACTACGCGCCGCCGGCGATCGCACGGCTCTATCGCTGGGCGGTCATTCTGCTGTCGGGCATGCCGTCGGTGGTTATGGGCTTGTGGGGATTAACCGTCGTCGTCCCGCTGATCGCACTGGTCGAACCGCCCGGCGCCAGCCTACTGGCCGCGATCCTGATCCTCACATTGATGATTGCGCCAACCGTCGCCCTGACCACCGAAGCGGCGCTCGCCGCCCTTCCCGACGCCTATTGGCGGGGCGCGCTGGCACTCGGACTGTCGCGAGAAGGCGTCATTGCGCATGTCGTTCTTCCGGCGACCCGCGCCAGCGTCGCGAGCGGCGTTCTACTCGCCGCCGCCCGCGCGCTCGGCGAAACCATGGCCGTCGTAATGGTCAGCGGCAATGTCGTGCAGACGCCATCCAGCCTGTTCGATTCGGTGAGGACGCTGACCGCCAACGTCGCGCTCGAAATGGCCTACGCCACAGGAAATCATCGAGCCTCGTTGTTCGTCTCCGGTTTGATGCTCGCGGCGTTGGCGCTAGCTTTCGCCGCTACCGCTCGTAGCCTGGTGGGAGCGCGCGGCCATGCGTGACGCAGTTGAATACGCGAAAGCAGCTCTTTGCTCGAGAGACGCCCTCATTCGAACTGTGATTTGGATCGCGGCCTCGATTCTGGCCATGGCCTTTGTCTGGCTGCTGTTCGATCTACTTCGGCAGGGCTACGGGCGCATCGATTGGTCCTTTCTCACGACCGCGCCCCGAAATGCAGGGCGCGATGGGGGCATCGCGCCGATCCTCGTCTCGACTTTCCTGATTATCGTCGTGGCGATGGTCCTCGCCGGGCCGCTCGGATTGGCGACCGCTCTGTTTCTTTCGGATTTCGCGCGCGCAGGGGGCCGGCTGGCGCGTTGGACAGGTCTCAGCCTCGATGTTCTCGCCGGAACCCCGTCGATCATATTCGGACTATTCGGCGGCGCCTTCTTCTGTGTCTTTCTGGGGCTCGGGTTCTCGATTCTCTCGGGCGGCATGACATTGGCGTGCATGGCGCTTCCTGTTTTGATCCGCACGATCGAATCCGGGCTGCGAGCGACGCCCGACGAATGGCGACTGGGGGCTGCCGCGCTCGGGGTCTCACGCGCGACGATGCTATGGCGCATTGTCATTCCGGCGGCGGCTCCCTCGCTCGCGGCCGGACTGATGCTCGGGATCGGACGGGCAATGGCGGAGACCGCGGCGCTGATGTTCACGAGCGGCTATGTCGATCGCATGCCCTCTTCCCTGTTCGACTCGGGACGCGCCCTCTCTGTCCACATTTACGATCTGACGATGAATGTCAGCGGAGGTGACCGAAACGCCTATGCTTCGGCGCTGGCGCTGATCGCGCTGCTGATCGCCTCCAACAGCGCGGCCTTATGGCTGTCGGATTTATTGTTCAGCCGAAGGATCGCTCGCTCATGACTTCGAGAATCAACGATGGCGCGGACCGCGCCGGCGGAGGCCAAGCGGTAGAGCCTGAGTGTGACGCCTATACGATGGGGCCATTGATTGCGGGGCGCCCGTGTTGCCAGCCGCAACGGCACATCGGGATCGAAAACCTCACTCTCACTTATTCCGGAGCCCCCGCCTTCGAGAATGTGAGCCTCGAGATATACCGAGGCTGTGTCACAGCGCTCATTGGACCCTCGGGTTGCGGAAAGACCAGCTTGTTGTCGTGCCTCAACCGACTGAGCGATCTCCTCCCCGGATGCAAGATTGCGGGACGAGTGACGCTAGATGGTGAGGATATTTGCGCTCCGCACATGGACGTCCAGGTCCTGCGTCGCCGCGTCGGCATGATCTTTCAAAAGCCGAATCCCTTCCCGCTGTCGATCCGACGCAATCTGGAGCTACCGCTGAAGGAGCACGGCGTCATAAACCGCTCTGAATTGGACGAACGCTTGTGGGAAGCGCTGGCGGACGTCGGCCTGTGGAACGAAGTCAAAGATCGCCTGGACCGCCCCGCTCTCACGCTTTCGGGCGGACAGCAACAGCGATTGTGTATCGCACGAGCCTTGGCATTGCGGCCCGAGGTTCTGTTGATGGACGAGCCCTGCAGCGCGCTCGATCCGCTTTCCTCTTCTGTCGTGGAGGAGCTGATTGGAAGCCTGAGAGGCCGCTACACCGTGGTGATCGTCACTCACAATCTGGCGCAGGCGCGCCGCATCGCAAATTACGCGGGATTCTTCTGGGTGAAGGACAGGGCCGGAGCGTTGATTGAATTCGACCTCTGCCATCGCATTTTCGAAGCGCCGCGCGACGCGTTGACTGCCGCCTATGTCGGTGGGCTGAGAGGGTAACGCTACGCGGAACGAGACGAAAGGCTCCGTATCGTTTAATTGTTTTAAGTCGCATCCACAACGCAATCGACGGTTTTGGTGACTGACGGATGAGAGAACGATCGATCTCGGTACAGATTTCTATCACGGAGCCGCGTCAGTCCGAAATCGCGGTTGCACGAGCAATGTGCCAAGGTCGACACCTTGTTGGCAATGGGGACGCAGCGCTGCGCCATCTCGGACTGGAACGCAGGCGGGGCGAGCGCTCGGAGCCGGGGAAATGATCAACTCCATGAGCCTCTCTAGTGAACGAGTCGATTGGGTAGATTATGCCAAGGGGTTCTGCATTATTTTCGTAGTGATGATGCACTCCACTCTCGGCGTCGAGGCAGCGGTCGGGAGAGAAGGCTTCATGCACTATCTGGTCGCCTTCGCGAAACCCTTCCGAATGCCGGACTTCTTCTTGATTTCGGGATTGTTTCTCGCGCGGGTGATCGACCGTGATTGGAAGACCTATCTCGACCGCAAAGTCGCGCATTTCGCCTATTTTTATGTGCTCTGGGCGACCATCCAATTCGTCGTCAAGATCCCGTCGCTCGCCGCCGAACTCAGCCCGCGCGTGATATTTCAGGAATATCTCCTGATTTTTATCCAGCCCTTCGGCACGCTGTGGTTCGTCTATCTGCTGCCGGTGTTCTTCATCCTCACGAAGCTCTTCCGTCGCGCTCCTCCCTGGGTTCTTTGGTCGATCGCTGCGGCCCTCGAAATCTCGTGTCTGGAGACCGGGGTCCTGATCATGGACGAGTTTGCGAGCCGCTTCGTTTATTTCTATACGGGCTATCTGCTCGCCCCCCGCATCTTTGGGCTCGCGAAGACCGTCCAACTACGACCACTATCCGCAATGACCACGCTCCTCCTGTGGGCGCTGGCGAATGGCTTTCTCGTGTCCAACGGGCAGTCGGAGCGGCCGTTCGTCTCGCTCGGGCTCGGGCTCTTCGGCGCCTGCGCGGTCGTTGGGGTATCCGCGCTGATGTCGATGTATGAAGTCTTCGCTCCGCTTCGCTACTGTGGCCGCAATTCGATTGTTATCTACCTTGGTTTCTTTCTGCCGATGGCGGCAAGTCGCATTGCGCTGGTCCAGACTGGGCTCATCACGGACGTCGGGCTGATATCCGTCTTTGTCACCATCGCCGGCGTCCTCGGATCGCTCACGCTGTTCTGGTTGGTTCGGGGTTCGGACTTGGGCTTCCTGTTCGCGAGACCGCGCATCTTTTGGCTCGACCGGAACGGCGTCCCCGGAAACATCGTTTCGTCTCAGAGATGACCTTGTCGGGCGTCGCAATGAAAGATAGGCTGTCGTGATCGGGGCTGCGACGTTAGCAAGTTCATTTCTTGAATCGTCTAGCGCCGATCGCATCGAGTTTGGAGAGCAACGACGCATCCCAGATAGCTGGGTCGCTGACAACGGCTGCATCCAGACATGTATCCACGGGCGACGGCTCCCGGAGTTCGGGAAGCATCTCCGTCAATGCGAAGATCAGGCGCCGCGCACCTTCCGCATTATTGTGCATAACGGCGAGGATAGAAGCGACATCCACCTCAGCCGCCTCGGTGCGCCAGCAATCATAGTCTGTGACCATACAGATATTGGCATAGGGGAGTTCCGCTTCGCGAGCGAGCCTCGCCTCGGGCATGGCAGTCATCTCGATCACGTCGCATCCCCAGCTTCGATATAGGCGGCTCTCCGCTCGGGTAGAGAACTGAGGTCCTTCGATAGCGAGATAAGTCACCCGCTCGACATGTTTCAGATTGGCTCTTTGCGCCGCGTGAGCAGCAAAATTCGAAAGCCGGGCACAGACGGGATCGGCCATCGATACGTGCGCCACCAATCCCGCTCCAAAAAACGACGTCGGACGGTTTACAGTTCGATCGATGTATTGATCGACGATCGCGAACATCCCCGGAGCCAAGTCTTCGCGGAGCGAACCTACGGCAGAAACCGACAGAACATCGGTGCATCCGGCGCGCTTGAGAACGTCGATGTTGGCTCGAGCATTGATAGCGCTCGGGGCGAGCGGATGGCCGCGACCATGCCGAGGAAGGAAAACCAGATTCACGCCATGGAGACGCCCAAGCAGAACCTCGTCGGAGGGCTGACCCCACGGGCTGTCGATCTTGACCCAGCGACGGTCCTTCAAGCCGTCGAATTCGTACAGGCCCGATCCACCGATCACGCCCAGCGTCCAGTCGTTCATAGTCGTTTCTCCAGGATCAACGGGCCTGACGAGCGCGTGCTTCTCGGACGAAAAGCCGTTTGAAAGCGCCGCATTGCCGAACGTAATTTTTGTGCCAGCCCAACAATCGCCAGAGTAGGCCTCTCAGATTGCCATTACGTCGGCAATCCGCCGGTCTCAACGACGCGGCCGGCGCCCTTCGCGCATAAGCCCACCGTACCGGTCAGAAGCCGGTCATTGCTGAGAGATACGAGGCGTGGACCGTTTGAACAAACGGTCCAACGAGAATTCACCTGCACCACGACAAAGCAAGATCGTCAACATTGCGGCCCATTGGATGTGCGTCGGCCACGCCTGCGGATAGATCAATATTTGGATGACGAGCGTCATCCCGAGCAAAATGAGAGCCGTCGGTCGTACAGCCAGGCCGAGAACGAGGAGAATCGGCGCGACTGTCTCGATGGTGATAACAAGATCGGCGGCAATGTGAGGAGGAATGAACGGCAGCGCATAGTCGGTTTCGAAGAGCTCGAGCGTCGTATCCCAATTGGCCAGATGGGCCGTGGCGGAATTCCAGAAGATCACTCCCACCGCAAAGCGTAGTGGAATCGCCAGTATCGAATAGGGAATATGGTCGAGCCAATCGACGACTCGTTCCGTTCGGCGCACCAAAGGGAGAAAATGCGTCTGGAAGCGAATAATACGAACTTCATTCATCGGAAGGTCTCACATTTTCTCTGATCCCTGGCCCGCGCCCGGAAAGCGTCAAGCCGACGAAACGGCCGGCGGCGAGATGGCCGGCGAGAAGGATGTCGACGTCGTTCGTCGACGCGGATTCGATTGCGGCCTCGACGGACAGCGAGGAAAAGAGCTGCTTCGCGAACCACCATGTCGCTTGGTCGCAAGAAACGACTTCGATCGTGTTGGCGCGACGCTCTACGAGAAGCCAGACAGCGCCGGAATCCAATCTGACCTGAGCCAGTTCGTTTTCGTCCTGCGACAGAACGGCGCGCCAGATCACGTCGACGGGGTAATCCGACTGCAGGAGCGTTATCGACGGATGCGGGATCAGATGGACGAGAGATCGTTCCTCGATGGACAGAGCAGCGAGCAGCGAGATGTCCATCGGCTCGACGTCATCGGCGTGGAGCGCAGCGCTGACCGCCCACTCCAATTTCGCGACATGTGGAAGATAGGGAAGCGAGCGGGCCGGCTCGAAATTCGACAGGAATTCAGGAAATCCCGATCCGTATTCGTCGAGATAGGCGCTCGTCGGCGGCTGTGCCTCGATAAATATACCCGCCGCATATTCGAAAAATTCCGCTCCGACCAACTTATGCACCGCCGGGAAAGTCAGGTGCAGAGCCGTCGTCAGACTGGCGAGGAATGTGTTGCGGTATATATTCAGCCGCGCCTCGGCCGACAGGCCACCGTCGATGACATATGGCGCCGCGAGGCTATCGTCTCCTATCGCCAAGCTGCGATAGATTCCGCGCTGGATATCAAGAAGCGTCGGCACAATTCGCCTCTAGCGCATGACGATGGAGCACGGCGGCGGCTTTCGCAGCTTCGCCGAGGAGTGAGGCGAGCGGCGGCACATTCGTATCCCACTCGATCAAAGTCGGAAGAGCGCCGAACCGCGATATCGCCTCATCGTAGAGTGACCAAACCTCGTCGCAGATCTGCGAACCATGGTCGTCGATCCTGAGAATCTGCCCCCCATCGAGGTGGCGAACGGTATGACCGGCGAGGTGAATTTCCCCGATTGCCGTGGCGGGCAGAGACCTGAGATAGAGATGCGGATCCCATCCGTGATTGCTCGCGCTGACATAGATATTGTTGACATCGCAGAGAATACCGCAGCCCGTGCGCTCGACGATCGCCGTCAAGAAATCCCACTCGGCTATCGTCGAATGTCGATAGCGGAGATAGGAAGATGGATTCTCGATCAGAAGCTGTCGCTTCAGGCGGTCCTGGACCTGCCCCACGTGACGGCAAACGAGGTCGAGCGCTTCGTCCGTCATCGGCAGCGGGAGCAAATCCGCGAGATAGCGGCCATTCACGACGCTCCATGACAGATGCTCGGAGACGAGCGCCGGCTGGATACGGTCGACCAGCTTTTCGATGCGAGCCAGATGTCGCTCTTGGAGCCCCTCCGCGCTCCCGAGCGATAGACCGACGCCGTGGAGCGAAATCGGGTAGTCCACACGGATCGCTTCAAGATATGCGAGAGGCTTTCCGCCACCCATGTAGTTCTCCGTGTGGACTTCGAGCCAGGGTATGGGAGGCCTCGTGCGAGCAATGATCTCATGGTGTTGGAAACGTAGCCCGATGCCGGCGCCGCCAAGCGCCGTGCAGATTACGGCGTGTGGGGCGGCGAATGTGGGGGTGGTGGAAAACATCCGCCGCCTCGCTTTCAGCCGGCCGTGGTCTTTCCGCCCTGGATTTTGCTGCAATCTCCGGCGGGCAGAAGAACAAAAGACTTCGGGTCACGGGGCTGAGAAGCCTGGCCGGCGCAGGAATGCGCGCCCTCCGCGCAATCATTCTTGGCCACGGCGTTGACGCCGTAGCACTTTTCCAGATGCTGAGCGGCCGCGCCCGCCGCATTGTCCTTGCCGGGCTGCGGCGCTTTGTTCTCCTGGGCGTTCGTCGGGAGAGCTTGCAGAACGAGCGCCAGACTCACGGCAGTGGACAGCGCGGACGCTGAAAAAATTCGACGACTCATGGATCCTCTTCCTTCATTGACCGCCTCGATCAGAGGCCGACACTATGATGTTCGCTGGACCTAGTTCGCGGGTTACTGCCACGTCGAAAATACTTGTCGATCCGATCGCCGCCACGGAGGTTCCCTCTTGCAATCCGCAATCGATCTCCCTCGCTGGCCTTTATCTCGTGACGAGATAGCAGTTTCGATCGGAAGGGGTCAGATGTTACTGTCTATGGCAAAAAATAATTGGAACCACACTGTGTGAAATCTGTAAGCGCCGTTGTTGCCCCATTGATTCTTTGGGTTCTGGCGGATTTTCGGATGTGAGATTCTTCTGAGGGACAGCCATGTCTCTGGAAGGATCCGAAGATGAACGAGAATGCGACGATCGAAACGGCTTTTGGCGCGGGATTTGTCGGACGTGTGGATTTTCGTCGTTCACGTTCGGGCAATCGGCTGTGGTCGAAGGAGCTGAAGGGCCGGATCGTGCGAGAGAGTCTCGCGCCTGGAGCGCGCGTCGCCGACGTGGCCCGCAAATATCGGATATGCGCGCAGCAATTGACGCAATGGCGCCGCCAGGCGCGCACTGGGCGGCTCGCGCTCGTGACCGACGGTCCCGCGGAGTTCGTGGAGATCGAGCTCGAGCAACCCGCGGCTCACAGCGAAGGTGATACGAAGATCGAGATCGTCGTCGGCAAGGTCGTGTTGCGGCTGGAGCAGGACACCGCGTCGACGCGCATCGCCGAGATCATGACTGCGCTGGAGCGTGGCGCATGATCATTCCGTCACAGGGGCTGCGGATCGTGCTCGCGGTGCGTCCCGTCGATTTTCGTTGCGGGCATGACGCGCTGGCCGCTCTTGTGCAAAACAAGCTCGGACTCGATCCGCATTCCGGCCTCATCGTCGTGTTCCGCTCGAAGCGAAAGGATCGCTTGAAGATTTTGCTGTGGGACGGAACCGGACTCGTGCTGATCTACAAGCGTCTCGGCGATAACGGCTTTTCTTGGCCGCAGGTCAGCGACGGCGTCCTGCAATTGAGCCGGGTGCAGTTCGAAGCTCTATTCGACGGGCTTCATTGGAAGCGTATCGGCGAGCGGATCGTGGCGACGCCGACTGCGGCGAGCTGATCGCAACTTCAGCTTCATTCGGCGCCTCCCTTGCGATAGATTCACCGATATGACGCCGAGCTTCGATCCCGCCAGACTCGCAGAGCTTTCTCCTGATCTGCGCGCATTTTTCGAAGCGCAGCGCGCCATGCTCGAAGCCGAACGCATCCGCGCCGATCGCGAGCATCGCCGCGCCGAGAACGAACTCGCCGCGCGCCTTCACACAGAGAGCGAGCTCGCAGCGTCGAAGGAGACGGTCGAACGTCTGCAATTGCTCGTCAAGGAATATGAACGCGCGCGCTTCGGCAAGCGTTCGGAGAAACTCGATCCCGATCAGTTGCAGCTCGTTCTGGAAGATATCGAGATCGCGATCGCCGAAGTCCAGGAGCGCGAGGACGATCGCGCGCGCCGCTCGGGACGCCCGGCGACGAGCGAGCGCGCCGGCCGCGCCGCGCGCGCCTTTCCTGCTCATCTGCCGCGCGTCGAGCGTGTGATCGAGCCTGCGAGCCTCGCCTGTCCCTGCGGCTGCGGCCTGATGGTTCGGATCGGCGAGGACCGCTCCAGCCGCCTCGACGTGACGCCGGCGCAATATCGCGTCATCGAGACCGTGCGGCCCCGCTACGCCTGTCCGAACGGATGCGCGGGCGTCGCTCAGGCGCCGGCTCCCGCGCATCTGATCGAGGGCGGCGTCCCCACCGAGGCGCTGCTGGCGCAAGTGGCGGTCGCCAAGTTCAGCGAGCACATGCCGCTCTACCGTCAATCGCAGGTCTTCGCGCGCCACGGGATCATGCTCGACCGCGCCGTTCTGGCCGATTGGATGGGAACGACGGCCTTCCACCTCGCGCCGATCGTCGAGCGTATGAGCGCGCTGATGAAGCTGTCCGGCCGTCTATTCATGGACGAGACGCGGGCGCCGGTTCTCGATCCCGGCCGCGGCCGGACGAAGACGGGCTATCTCTGGGCCGTTCTGCGCGACGACCGCGGGCACGGCGGCGCCGATCCGCCGATCGTGGTCTATCATTACGCGCCGGGTCGCAGCGGCGAGCACGCCGAGCGGATGCTCGAAGGATTCGACGGCGTTCTCCAGGTCGACGGCTATGGCGGCTATCATCGTCTGGCGCGCGCCGAACGCAAAGGCGGCGCGCCGTTGCGGCTCGCCTGGTGCTGGAGCCACGGAAGGCGCGAGATCATCGCCGCCACGCCGAAAGCGGGCTCGCCCATCGCCGAAGCGATCCTGGCGCGCATCGCCGCGCTCTATGCGATCGAGGCGGAGATCAGGGGCAAAGAGGCGTCCATCCGGCAGAGCGTTCGCGCCGAACGGTCGCGGCCTCTCGTCGTCGAGCTCGAAGAGTTTTTACGCGCCCAGGCCGCGCGCCTGTCCGGCCGCAGCGACATGGGCAAGGCGGTCGCCTATCTCTTGAATCACTGGAGCGGGCTGACCCTGTTCCTCGACGATGGTCGCGTCGAGATGGACACCAACCTCGTCGAAAATCAGATTCGGCCGCTGACGATGCGTGAGTCATTGTACGCCCCTTCTTCAAGTATCTGGAAACATTGGAAGCGTGTCCGCGTCAACAGCGCGACACGGGCGGCCTTTACGGGCCACCGCGGTTTTCACCGGGTCCGACGCCAAGTCGTCGGCCCGTATTTGATGCGGGGCTCCGGCGACAACCTGCACCGCAGGAAGGACACCCGTTTTGATCAGGCGCCGAATCGTATGGTGTGTGACGTCTAACAGCTTTGCCGCCTCCCTCATGGTGAGCCATTCGCCGTCCTTTTCCGCAGATCGATAGGCATGGATTCCGCGCACGCGTCGAACGGAAGCAACGCGATGCGCTGTCCAGGTTTTGCCTTGGCCTGTGGGCATGCCCATTCGATTGAGCGACGCGGCGATATGCTCGTCCGACCAGCGACCGGCCATGCTGCGCATCACCGCCAAAGCGTCCTCGGTAGTTGCGCATCCATGCTCACCAGCCCGTGGTTTACGGACACGCAGTTCGGAATGCTGACCGCCGCGCCAATGAATCGTGAGCACGACCTCGCGCGCATCATCGTCGACGTCGACGATAATGTCGGCGATCAGTGTCCGCAGCAGTTTCTGTCGGGCGCGCATCGTAACATTCGGCGCATGCCATGCTGCCGATAAGTTGTCTGCGAGGTTCGAGAATGCGCTCGGGTCGACCTCGATGTTTGACGTCCGTTCCGCGGGCTGGCGTATTTCCAGGTCCCGGACACGCCGCAGCGCCGTCTCCCAGTTTTTTTCTAACTGCGCAGCGATCATACGATTGTCAGGATCACAGGCGGCGTAACGACGCTCGGCCAGACTCGCCTCATAACGAGCCTGCTGCATTTCCATGTCGAGGATGCGTTGCTGGTCTTCCTGTTGTTCCCGGTGCATCCGCTCCGCCTCAAACGCCGCTTCGATCGCCATTGGCTCCACCGCCAGCAACAACTCTCGGGAGACAGCCGCGTCGACCCGCGGGCCGCCAAAGGTCATGCACCGTGGCAGCCCCATCATAAGGTTTGGCTTGTCGCAGCGATACACCGGCCGGCTCTGAGGATTGCCCGTATACGCGACGCTCAGTCGTCGTCCGCACCGCCGGCAAGTCATCACGCCCGACAGAAGCGCCTTGCCGCCCCGGCCGGACTTCACGCCTCCGGCACTGCCATAATTGTTGAGAGCGAGCTGCTTCTGGTTGCGCTCATATTCCGCCCAGTCGATATAGCCTTCGTGATGATCCTTGATCATCACCTCCCATGTCCCGATCGGCTTGCCATGGCCGTAGCTTCGCCGCGCCCTTCCGTCGACAATGGAGGTGCGTTTCTCACTTTTCCCGTAAACGTAAACCCCTGCGTAGAAGGGATTCTTGAGAACGGCGATCACGTTACGGTAGCGGATCGGCGTCCAGTCGAAGCTCGTCATGCGGCCCTCGTCAGAGGGGCGTGGGAAGTGGATTTGATCGGCTTTCATCGAGAGCAGCACCTGGCGCGCGCTCCCGAGTTTTTGAAAGCGGACGAAGATGACGCGAATAACCTCCTGGAGGCGCTGATCTGGATCAAGGCCGAGCCCGGCTTCCCGGTGCCAGATGTAGCCGAAGGGAACCGACAAGCGCAGCTCGCCCCGGCCGGCCTTGGACCGGGCGGCGTCCAACATCCGGGTGCGTAGCACGCCGAGTTCGAACTCGCTGATGCTGCCTTTCATGCCAAGAAGAAGGCGATCATTGGGGCGACACGGGTTATAGACCCCCTCGCCATCAATGACGCGGGCTTCGACGAGCCCACACAATTCAAGCAGGTGATGCCAATCGCGGCCGTTTCGCGCGAGCCTGGACGCATCGAAGCACAAAACAGCGCCGACCTTCCCGGCGCACAGCCACGCCACCAAGCGGTCGAAGCCGGGGCGCGCCACCGTTCCGCTCGCCGACCGGCCGAGATCGTCGTCGATGATTTCAACATCCACGAAACCGTGTTGGCGGGCGACGTCGACCAGATCATATTGACGCCGTTTGCCCTCCAGATTGGTCATCACCTGGGATTGCGTTGACTGGCGTACGTAGACGACAGCCTTCCTCTTGAGGATGACCGCCGGAATGATTTCAGCGCTTGTCATCGTCAAGCTCCTCGACGCTGAGGCCGGCTGCCTGCATCAGGATCTGAGCCAACGCCAAAATGATCTCGTCCCGCTCCGCCGAGCCGAGCCTTTCCAGCCTGGTGTTGTCGAATAACAGGGTCAACTGCCGAGCCGGCTCCACTGCCGGCGCTTTGGGAGACTGCATTGCCTTCCTCCGGAACGATCGCAATATCGCTCCGGCACTGTGCGGGATTGATCGCACCTATCAACACTCGCTCCAACTCGACGAGGGCGGCCACATCGACACGCGGGCCGCCAAGCGTCATTCCGGCGCAGATGGCGGGATCAAGCATCCAGCCTGCCATCGAGACCACAACGCCGGCAGGCCCCAGCACTTTGAGAAATTGCCCAGTTGCTCGCTGCTCCACCCGACGTACAGCAACCTTGCTGCCAAAATACGGATGCCACCGGTAATGGACTTCCAACTCCTGCCCGACATGGGCAGAATGAACGGGTGATGACTCTCACGCGCAAGAATGCGTTATTCGCGGGGCACGATGAAGGTGGACGTACATGGTCACGTCTCGCTTCGCTGATTGCGACATGCAAGCTGAACAGCGTCGATCCCTATGCCTGGATGAAGGCGACGCTCGAGGCGATCGCCGACGGCCATCCGCAGTCGCGCATCGACGAGCTGATGCCCTGGGCCTTCAAATCCTCGTCGCCGACGCCAGCCGCCTGATCGCTCGCCAGCACGCTGACCTAATCGCTGGCAAAGCTTTGCGCCAAAGGCGTGCAATGCCTTGTCGCAACGAATTGCAAGCTGCTCTTCCATTCCCGCGGTAATGGGACGGAAACGGCGCTTACTGAAATCTGGTGTATGCGATCAAGGTTCGGGAGGCAGACTACCGCCCGAGATGCGAGAGGACACACGGAAATGACCTCGGGGCTGTCCAAGCGCGCGACGCCCTTGACGCTGGTCAGGGAAACCGCCGCTTCTCGCGACGCGACTGATAACGGAAGCGACAGTGGTTCGCATCGCGATCTCGATTGGTCGATTCTAATGGCGCATGCTCAAGCGGGAGACGGAGCCGCCTATCGACGCCTGCTTCGGGAAATTGCTCCTCACCTGCGCAGTGAACCGCGCCGGGATTGCCGGAGGCTCCAAGCCTTGAGAGGATGGAGCCATGGATACGAAGAAGAAGACATCGAACAGATTTTCACCTGAGGTTCGGGAACGGGCGGTTCGGATGGTGCTGGAGCACCGGGGCGATCATGCCTCGCAATGGGCGGCGATCGCCTCGATCGCGGCGAAGATCGGCTGCACGGGCGAGACGTTGCGGAACTGGGTCCGCCAGGCGGAGCGCGACTCGGGCGCCCGCCCTGGCGCGACGACGGATGAGCGCGAGCGGATCAAGGCGCTGGAGCGCGAGAACCGCGAGTTGCGGCAGGCCAATGATATCCTGCGCAAGGCGTCGGCTTATTTTGCGGCGGCGGAGCTCGACCGCCGCTCGAAACAATGATCGCCTTCATCGACGATCACCGGGACAAGCACGGGGTCGAGCCGATCTGCAAGCTGTTGCCGATCGCCCCTTCCACCTATTGGGCGCATGCGGCGCGCCGGCGTGACCCTGCGAAGGCCTCGGCCAGAGCGCGCCGAGACGCGGTCCTTCGCAAAGAGATACGGCGCGTCTACGACGAGAACTTCCAGGTCTATGGCGTACGCAAGGTGTGGAAGCAGTTGGACCGGGAGGGCGAAAAGGTCGCGCGCTGCACGGTGGCGCGGCTGATGCGGAACATGGGGTTGCAAGGGATCGTGCGCGGCCGGCCGGTCAAAACGACGGTGAGCGACCGCAAGGCTCCATGCCCGCTCGACAAGGTGAACCGGCAATTTCGGGCGGCGCGGCCGAATGCGCTGTGGCTGTCCGACTTCACTTATGTCTCGACTTGGCAAGGCTTCGTCTATGTGGCTTTCGTGATCGACGCCTTCGCTCGGCGGATCGTCGGCTGGCGCGCCTCGCGCACGGCGCATGCGGGCTTCGTGCTCGACGCGCTCGAGCAGGCGCTGCATGATCGTCGGCCGGTTCATGGCGGCGGCCTCGTCCATCATAGCGACCGCGGCGTTCAATACGTCTCTATAAAATACACCGAGCGCCTCGCCGAGGCCGGCGTCGAACCATCGGTCGGCAGCGTCGGCGACAGCTACGACAACGCGCTCGCCGAGACGATCAACGGGCTCTACAAGGCCGAGCTGATCTGGCGACGCGGGCCGTGGCGAAACTTCGAAGCGGTCGAGTTCGCCACGCTCGAATGGGTCGACTGGTTCAACAATCGAAGACTGCTCGAGCCGATCGGAAACATTCCGCCGGCCGAAGCCGAAGCGCGCTATTATGCGCAACTCGAGGAGCCCGCCATCGCGGCGTGACTCAAACCAAATGGCCTCCGGCGATCCCGGCGCGGTTCACAGCCTCGCCGCCCGTCGCAATAGAGACACGAGCGAGATCGAGGATGCCGTGCAGGATATTCTGCTGACGGTCCATCTGATGCGGGAAACCTACGATCCGACGAGACCATTCGGACCGTGGCTCTTCTCTATCGCCAATCGTCGCATCATCGACCGACTTCGGCGACGCGGGCGTTTGAAGGCGCGCGAAGAACCACTGACTGCCGAACACGAAACTTTTCCCGCGGAAGAAGCGAACCTCATAGAACAGCGCTCTGAACGCCGTGCGCTCCACGAGGCAGTCGACAGCTTGCCGATGCGTCAACGAGAAGCCATCCTGCTCCTCAAGTTGAAGGAGATGTCCTTGAAGGAAGCGGCGTCGATCACGGGTATGTCGGTGACCGCGATGAAGGTTGCGACCCATCGCGCCCTCGACAGCCTCAGGAAGAAGCTTTCGGGGACGAGGGAAGGCATATGACGTCCACGCCGGAGCTCATTGAGCTGCTAGCCGCCAATCTGAAACCTGTCCAGCGATTGCGGCCACCCATCGTTCGAGCATTTGGTTGGCTACTACTGGCCGCAGTTATCGTCGCGCTGCTCGCTGTTGTCGAGGGCTTTCGGACGGAACTCGGGATCTGTTTGCGTCAAGCAAACTTCCTCATGAATCTCATCAGCGCTCTTGTGACAGGGGTGTCAGCGATCCTGGCTGCCTTCATGTTGAGCCTACCCGATCGGTCACGGCATTGGATTTACTTGCCCGTTCCGTCGCTTGCGCTCTGGATGTCGGGCATCGGGTATCAGTGCCTCACCAACTGGATCAGCGTGCAACCAGGCGGCGTCACCTTGGGAGAAACGTCTCGCTGCTTTGCAACCCTCGTTTTGACGAGCCTGCCGCTATCGCTCGCATCTCTGCTCATGCTCCGCTGCGTGGCTCTGCTCAGACCGTTGGAAGTCATCTGCACTGGCAGTCTCGCTGTTGGTGCGGTTACCGCGATCGCTATGTCGCTATTTCATGTATTGGACGCCACCGCGATGGTTCTGATTTGGCATCTGGGGACAGCTTGCTTGTTCGTCGGGATAGGTGCAGTTGTCGGTTCTGTCGCAAATTTTGCGCGGCGCGGGCCGGGGTTATGATTGGCTGTGTAGGGCTAGGGACGGCGGAACAGCACGATGATCGAGTTCAAGGGGCGGCCAATTTTCGAAAGGTGACCTGTTCCTCCCTGCGGACTCTGGTGCATGCCGCGTGAACGAGGCATTTGAAACTTCCTCCGCTTTTGTCGACAGCCGTCGTCGGAGCGCATTGACGAGAGACGTGTTACCATCGTCACTTGACCAAGAATTTTAGGGAGGATTGGAAGGTCAGCCCTTGAACAAGGATGGAGAACAGAACGACGATATAGGTGATCGGCAGGATAATGGATTTCTCTGGGCCGGCTGGCAACGCCAACGCCATCGCGATAGACAAGCCTCCACGCAACCCACCCCATGTGAGCAGTCCGATCATTCTCCAGTCCAAAAACTGCCTCGGGGACACGAAGCTAATCGGGGCACCCACACTGACGATCCTCCCGCTCAGAACCGCCGCTATCGCCATGCCGCCCAGCAGGATGTGCTGTTTTGTGATCGTGATGACGATGACCTCCAGTCCAATCAGTATGAATAGGACGCCGTTGAGGATTTCGTCCAACAGTTCCCAAAAGTCGTCGAGCCGAGTTCGAGTAAGCTCGGACATGCCGAAGTTCCGCCCGTGGTTGCCGACGACGAGTCCTGCAGTCACGATGTAGATCGGCCCCGAGACATGAAGCAGGTCGGCGATGACATAGCCTCCCGTGGCCAAGGCAAGCGTCAGAAGCACTTCAACCTTATAAGAGTCGATCGAGCGTAACAGTCGATAGGTTATCCATCCGAGGAGAAGACCCAGGACTGCCCCGCCGAACGCCTCTCGGACGAGAAGCAACGCGACCGTCGAGAACTCCAACTCCTGTGCTCCAGTCGCAAGACCGAGAATGGTGAGGAACACGACGACGCCGATGCCGTCATTGAAGAGGCTTTCGGCTCCGATCTTGACATAGAGTCTTTTCGAGATCCCGGCCTCCCTGAGAATGGAGAGTACGGCGATCGGATCGGTCGGAGAGATCAATGCGCCAAAAAGCAACGCGTATAGGTAATGGAGTCTCAAACCAACTAGGTCGGCTCCCCACCAGACCAGGGTCCCTGTGATGAATGTCGACGCCACGACGCCAAACGTCGCGAGCACCGCTACCGGCCATTTAACATTGTTCAGGTCATCGAAATTAATATGCAAGGCCCCTGCAAAAAGCAGGAACGAAAGCATCCCGTGCAGGAGGACTTCTGAGAAGTCAATTTGTCCGACAAAGGCGCTGGCGACAGACAGATCCATCCAGCCCATTTTGTCGAGCAGGAGAGCGATTAGAGATATCAAGAACGAGAAGGCCATCATTCCGATCGTCGCCGGGAACTGGAGATATTTCTGGTTCAGGTATCCGCCGACCGCTGTCAGCGTCAGGATGGCCGCGGTTATCTCGAATACGGTCATGTTGGCCCTTGCATCCGGATGATAGAATCAATGAACTGTAACAGGTTTGTCATCCTGGTCGACTCGGGTCCAAGAATAGAAGCTCTCAAGCGACCCAAACAGAGACTACGTCTGTTCGCCGGACGGCTCGCGTCGTGGTGATAGACTGACCGGAGCGCCCGTCAACAATTCCGCGCAGTCGATCGAACTCTCGACCGGGCTAGATCATCCCTGTACGGGAGCATCATGCACGAACTACAAATCGCGAGCTCTATTTCACTTTCGGCGCAAGTTAGAATCGAGTTCAGCGCCGCAGCTGTTCTATCATCGCTTCGAGCTCGGCGATTCGCCGATCCCGCTTCGCCAGCATATCGTCGACCTCGTCGGCGTCGATCTTGCGCGGAATGTGCTGAGGGCAGTTGGCGTCCCAGGCCGACACCCTGAACAAAAGCACGCGCTCGGGCGCCGCGGCGTAGTCATCGGGCGTCACTGATCGGAGCAAGGCGTCATCTCCTTCCACCATGGAGGCCTCGCCCCAAATCTTGATCCGGCGCCGGTTCGCATAGTCCATCAGAAAAATGAACGCCTTGCGGCTCTCGAGCAGATTGCCTTGCGAGATGAACTGACGGTTGCCTCTGAAATCGGCCATCGCCAAGCTATGCTCGTCGATCGGCCTGAGGAAGCCGCGCGGCCCGCCGCGGTGCTGGATATAGGGTTGGCCCTCGGCGTTCACGGTCGCGAGGTAGAAGCTGTTCTGCTGGGCGATGAAGGCGGCCAGCTGAGGGGTGATGCGGTCCTGCCAGCCGCGCGCCTCCATTTTGGCGTAGGCGTCGCGCGAGCCATTGCGGCGCTGGAGCTGCTTCACCGTCTCGGTGAAGGCGATGTCGCTGTTGGGGCGTTGATTGTCCATGATCGATCCCTTGGCGGAGTCGAGGGAGCGGGCGCCCAGCCGCGAAAGCGGCCGGGCGCAGAACGGAGATCAGAATGTGACGAGGCTGTAGCCCTGGTCGAGATAGCTCGACAGATCGAGCACGCCCGGCGTTCCGGGAATCGCCTTTTCGTAATCGAGCTTCAGTCCGGTCTTGCGGGCGTCCTCTGTGGCGCCGAAGACATCCGCGCAGCCGCCGCACACGCCCGCGACGACATCCTTCACCGCTTCGTAGAGAGCATGCGCCGCGTGGTCGGCCTTGACGAGCTGCGCAGGCCAGCGCGTGCCGGCGCCCTGGAAGACGACGGCGACGTCTTTGCCTTTTTCCTTGAGCTCGTAAGCGAGGAACAGGCCGTTGAAGAGGCGGCCGAGCGCTTCCTCGGAGCCGGGCTTCGGATCGGAATAGATGATGATGGCGGTCTTGCTCATGGGTTTCTCCTTGCGTTTGCCGATAATTTCCGAATGTTTTGGAAGCGAGCCTCTAAGGCTCGCTCTTGTCCACCGGCGTCGATGTGAAATCAGACCGAGTCGGAGTCCGCTCGCCGTCAGAGGCCGAGATCGCTCAAGCTCGGATGATCATCCGGACGCCTGCCGAGCGGCCAATGGAACTTCCGATCGGCGGCGGAGATCGGAACATCGTTGATGCTGGCGATGCGCAGGCGCATGAGGCCCTGCTCGTCGAACTCCCAATTTTCATTGCCGTAGGAGCGAAGCCAGCTCCCGCTGTCGTCACGCCATTCATAAGCGAAGCGGACGGCGATCCGATTCTCGCGGAACGCCCACAGCTCCTTGATGAGCCGATACTCCAGCTCTCGCGACCATTTGCGCTCGAGAAAGGCTTCGATCCGTTCGCGGCCGACAATGAATTCGGCGCGATTGCGCCAGCGGCTGTCGATCGAATAGGCCTGCGCGACGCGTTCCGGATCGCGGCTGTTCCAGGCGTCCTCGGCGAGGCGCACTTTTTGGGCGGCGGTTTCGGCGGTGAAAGGCGGCAGTGGCGGTCTCGACATGATTTCCTCCTCCGATCGGCGCATGTGAGCGAGGCGTTTTGCCTGTCACCCGGAAGATGATAGATGACGGACGAAACGATAATCGCCTTTCTTGGCACGACATCGTTGCGGTAGGCGCAGCAATCTGATGGACCGCTTCGACACGATCACTGCCTTCATCGCGGTCGTCGACCACAAGGGCTTCGCGCCGGCGGCGCGAAGCCTCGGCGTCTCGGCGTCCCTGGTGACACGACTCGTCGCCGCGCTCGAGGAAAGGCTCGGCGTGCGGCTTCTGCAACGAACGACCCGCTCCGTCGGCCTCACGGATGCAGGCGCGCGCTTTCTCGAGCGCGCCCGGCGGATCGTCGCCGATCTCGAGGAGGCCGAGCGCGTCGCCGAGAATGAGCAGAGCGCGCCGAGAGGACGGCTGAGCCTGTCCGCGCCGCTGATGTTCGGTCGCATGCACATAGGGCCGTTGATCGGCCGCTATATGAACGCGCATCCGCAGCTCACCGTCGAGCTGTCGCTCTCCGATCGCTTCGTCGATCTCGTGGAAGAAGGATTCGATCTCGCTCTGCGCATCGGCCATTTGTCCGACTCCGCGCTGGTCGCGCGCAGGATGGGCGCGACGCGGCGGGTCGTCGTCGGCTCTCCGGCCTATCTCGAGACGAGACGCGCGCCGATGACGCCAGCCGATCTCGAGCAGCATCGGTTGATTTCCTGCACGTCCCTGACGCCGGCCGGCCGCTGGCGCTTCTGGTCGGACGGCGAACGCTTCGACGTCGATGCGGCGCCCGCCTATGTGACGAACAGCGCCGAGGCGGCGATCTGGCATGCCGAGAACAATGGCGGGCTGACCATCGCCGCCGGCTATCAGATCATCGAGCTGGTCCGCGCCGGCAGGCTCGCGGTCGTGCTCGCCGATTATGAGCCGGCGCCGCTGCCGATCCATTTCGTCTATCCCAGCGCGCGGCTTCTGTCGGCGAAAGTGAGATCTCTGATCGACCTCGCGGCGCGCGACTGCGATTGGACCTTTGTGGATTTCTGACGCTCGCCCGATGAGGCGGCGGGGCGACAGTCTCCATCCGTCAGCGCCGCGCGAAATGCGTGTCGAGCAAGCCTCGCTGGCGCAGACGGATGAAGGATCGCGCATCGTCCACATCCTCGAGCATGTCGAGCAGCGCGACCGATGATCCAGTCAGATTGGCGAGGCTGTCGGCGAGCGCGTGCTCGGTCGACCATCTCACCGCGTCGAACGGCGCCAGGAAGCGCGAGCGACGACGCAGGCCGACCGCCCAATAGCCGCCATCGGTCGCGGGGCCGAAGACGGCCGTGTGGTCGCCGAGAGCGCGGAAGCCGCGCGCCACCATCTCCCTCGTTATACCCGGAATGTCGCTGCCGATGATCAGCACGGGACCGGGCGGCGGCCGTCGCGCGACGCGCGCCATGCGCTGGCCGAGGTTTCCCTGGCCTTGCGGGAGAATGCCGAACCCGGCCGGCCACGGCCCCGAGCGATCCGGCGTGACCGCGAGCCATGTGGTCCAACGCGGATCAGCGCCGAGGCGGCGGAGCATCAAGGACAGCGCCGTCCGCTGAAATCGCAGCGCCTCGATTGCTCCGATCTCGGCCGCGAGCCGGCGCTTGCCGGCGCCATATCGGGGCCAGCGCGTGAAAATGACGAGATGGCGCGCGAGCGTCATCGTCAGCCGTAGACGCGCCGAATGACATGCGGCGGAACGCCGAGGAAATAGAGCGCCAGGCAGGCGAGGTTGCGCAGGCTGCGCCGCGTCCAGCCGTCGCGGCGCCATCGCGCCGCCGAGGTGAGGGCCGTTTTGGGGAGAACTGTCAGCCGCTTGCCGCCGACCCTCCGCACCATGTCCACGTCCTCCATCAGAGTCAGCGAGCGAAACCCTCCGAGACCATCATAAAAGGCGCGGCTGATCAGCAACCCCTGGTCGCCATAGGGCAGGCCCAACCACCGCACACGCCATGCGACCAGGCGCTCCAAACGTCTCGCCTGCGCGGACTCATCGTCGAGCGCGAAACGGAACACAGCCGCCCGCCGCCGGTTGGCGGGATCGGCGCAGAAGATTTCGACGGCCTTCCGCCACCCCGGCTCCAGGACCGTATCGGCGTGCAGAAACAATAGCCAGTGTCCGCGCGCCGCCTCGGCTCCGGCTTGCAGCTGCACACCGCGTCCCATAGGCGCGGCCTCCAGCCTCGCGCCGGACGCGCGGGCGATCGCGACACTGGCGTCCTCGGAGCCGCCGTCGACGACAATGATATCGTCCTCCGCGCCGAGCGCGGTGAGCGTTCGCGGCAGAGTCGCGGCGGCGTCGAGTGTCGGAATGACGATGGATAAGTTCATCTGCTCGCAGCCCTTCCTCTACGGCCGAATTTCGCTGCGAGAGCGAAAAAGGTTACCGCTGCCCGAAGCATTGTTTGGAATTGGCTGTGGACGGCTGTCTGAAACGCATATGTGAAACATTTCACCCGTCGGGAACGAAATAGGCGGTAGACGCAGAGAGGAGCGAGCGGATGCAATTCGATGCTTCCGAGATGGCGGCCGGCTGGGCCGATCCCTCTCGGGCGCCTTCGGGCCCGGCGAAATTCAGCGATCCGTTCGTCACCGCCCGCGGCGAGAGGCGCGCGCATGCGCCATTCGTGCGCCTCGAGACGCTGTGGTTCAACACGGGCACGCTGTGCAATCTCGGCTGCCGCGATTGCTACATCGAATCCTCTCCCAAGAACGACAGCCTGGCCTATTTTACGCGTGAGGACGCTCAGGCCTTTCTGGAGGAGGCGGCGATAATTGCGGAAGGGCCGCTCGAGATCGGATTCACCGGGGGCGAGCCCTTCATGAATCCCGATCTTCTCGGGATGGTGGAGGACAGTCTCGCCGCAGGCCATCGCGTTCTCGTGCTGACCAATGCGATGCGGCCGATGCAGCGCGTCGCGCCCGCTCTGCGCGAGCTGAACATGCGCTTTCCGGGTCGGCTGGCGTGCCGCGTGTCGCTCGACCATTTTCGGGCGGAGGATCACGAGACCATTCGCGGGCCGAACAGCTGGGCGCCCGCCATCGAAGGATTGCTCTGGCTCGCCGCCAATCGTTTCGACCTCGCCGTCGCGGCGCGGATGGCGTCGAGCGATGGCGAAGCCGAGACGCGCGCGGGATTTCGCGATCTGTTCGACGCGCTCGGCGTCGCCATCGACGCCGATGATCCAGCGCGGCTCGTGCTGTTCCCCGAGCTGGCCGCGAACGACGATCCACCCGAGATCAGCGAAAGCTGCTGGACCGTGCTTGGAAAGTCGCCGGAGCAGATGATGTGCGCGCGCTCGCGCATGGTGTTGAAGCGCAAGGGCGTCGAGACGCCGATCGTCGTCTCCTGTACGCTATTGCCCTATGCGCAGGCGTTCGAGATGGGCTCGACCCTCACGGAGGCGATGCGCCCCGTGAGCCTCAATCACGTCCATTGCTCGCGCTTCTGCGTTCTCGGCGGCGCGACATGCAGCGCGACGGGAGCGGCGCGATGAGCGAAGACATTCAGGCCGATATTTGCGTCATCGGAGCCGGCTCCGCCGGTCTGTCGGTCGCGGCGGGCGCGGCGCAGCTCGGAGCGCGCACCGTCTTGATCGAGGCGCAGAAGATGGGCGGCGACTGCCTCAACACCGGCTGCGTGCCGTCGAAATCGCTGCTGGCGGCGGCGAAGGCCGCGAAAGCCGTGGCGCGAGCGCGCCGATTCGGCGTGCGAGCCGACGAGTCGCACGTCGATTTCGACGCGGTCAACGCCTATGTCCACGGCGTCATCGACGCCATCGCCCCGCATGATTCGATCGAGCGCTTCACGAGCCTCGGATGCGTTGTGATCGAAGGGCGCGCGCGCTTCGTCGATCCGCGAACCGTAGAGTCCGCAGGAAAGATCATTCGCGCGCGGCGCTTCGTGATCGCCACCGGCAGCCGCGCCGCCGTGCCGCCAATTCCCGGGCTCGACAGCGCGCCTTATTTCACCAATGAGACGATCTTCGACAATAAGGTTCTGCCGCGACGTCTGCTGGTGATCGGCGCGGGGCCGATCGGTTGCGAGTTGGCGCAGGCGCATCGCCGGCTCGGGGCGCAAGTGAGCATCTTCGACCTCGGCCCTCTGCTTCCGAAGAACGATCCAGACGCCGCCGCCGTCATTCGCGACGCGCTCGTAGAGGACGGAATCGATCTGCACGAGAACGTGGACATTCTCCGCGTCGAGACGCGCGCCGAAGGCGTCGCCATCGTGCTGCGAAACGGCGCCGACGAAAGCGAGATCGAAGGCTCGCATCTGCTCGTCGCCGCCGGCCGAAAGCCAAATGTCGAAGATCTCGGGCTCGACGGCGCGGGCGTGCGCTATTCGCAAAAAGGCGTCGAGACCGACGCCCGGCTGCGCACGAGCAACAAGCGAATCTTCGCCGCCGGCGATGTGGCGGGCGGGCTCCAATTCACCCATCTCGCCAGCTATCACGCCGGCATCATCATCCGCAACGCGCTGTTCCGGCTGCCGGCGAAAAGCCGACCGAAGGCCTTTCCATGGGTGACCTATACCGATCCGGAGCTCGCGCAAGTCGGACTCACCAAAGCGCAGGCGCGGGAGAGAGGCGGCGACATTCGCATCCTGCGAGTCGATTTCGCCGACAATGACCGCGCTTGCGCCGAGAGCGAGACGCGTGGATTCCTCGAGGTCGTGGTGACGAAGGGCGGGCATGTGCTGGGCGCGACCATCGTCGGCCACAATGCCGGCGAGTTGATAACGCCCTGGACCCTGGCGATCTCGCAAGGGCTGAAGATCGGCGCGCTGGCCAATCTCATCGTCCCCTATCCAACGCTGAGCGAAATCTCCAAGCGCGCCGCCGGCGGCTATTTCAGCCCTGCGCTGTTTTCGGCGCGGATGCGCGCGCTCGTCCGCTTTCTCGGAGCTTTCGGATGAGCCTGAAGCGACTGGCCCCTCTGTTCGCGCTCGCGGCGCTGATCGCGGCGGCTTTCTATTTCCGCGTGGACCAATATCTCACGCTCGACGCCTTGCGCGACAATCGCGCCGCGCTGTCGGACTTCGTCCAGTCACGCACCGTCGCCGCGGCGTCGGCCTATGTGCTCGCTTATGTCGGAGTCGTCGCGCTCTCGCTGCCCGGATCAGCGATCATGACGCTCGCGGGAGGGTTCCTGTTCGGCGTACCGCTCGGAGCGACATTGACCGTCGTCGGCGCGACTCTGGGCGCGACCCTGCTGTTCCTCATAGCCCGCTCGGTCGCGGGCGACGTCCTGCGCGAGCGCGCCGGACCTTTTCTCGCGCGCATGGCCGACGGCTTTCGCAAGGACGCTTTCAACTATCTGCTGTTCCTTCGCCTCGTTCCCGCATTTCCGTTCTGGGCCGTCAATCTGGGGCCCGCGCTGCTGGGAATGCGCATGAAGCCCTTCGTCACGGCCACCGCGATCGGCGTCGTGCCCGGCACACTGGTCTTTGCGGCGTTCGGAGCAAGTCTCGGCGAGATATTCGACGCCGGCGCAGACGTGCGGTTGCAAGACGTGTTCAGCCCCACATTGATCGCCGCGTTGCTCGGACTAGGCGCTCTGTCGCTGCTACCAGTGGTCGTGCGACGCCTGCGCGAAAGATCGCGATGACCAACGCGGTCGAGCGCATGCTGCACCCTCCCTTTCGAACGGAGACTCCTCGTGCCAATCGTCGAAGCCAAGCCGATTTCCCGATATCCCTGGTTCATTCGTCTCTTCTTCTGGAAGCAGAAGCTGACCTATGGACGAGTTCTCGATCCGGGCCTGCTTTGGGGGCGCTCGCCTCTGGTCTTCGCGGCCGCGGCGCTGTTATACGGCGCCTTGAACCGACGTTCCTCGCCTTTGTCGCCGGCGCTGCGCTCATTGCTGACCGTGCGCGTCTCGCAGATCAATCATTGCGCCTTTTGCGTCGACATCAACTCCGCGACATTGGCGAAACGCGGCGTCGCTATGGACAAGATCGACGCGCTCGCGAACTGGCGCGATAGCCCGCTATTCGCTCCGGACGAGCGGCTCGCGCTGGAATATGCCGAGGCGATGACATTGACCGAGCCGGGCGTCAGCGACGAGCTGCGCGCCAGATTGAAAGAGCATTGGAGCGACGATGCGATCGTCGAATTGACCGGCCTCGTCGCCTTTCAAAATCTCTCCTCGAAATTCAATGCGGCGCTAGACGTTCCCTCACAAGGCTTTTGCAAGGTGCCGGCGGGAAAAGCCGATCCGAAAGGGCGAAATTCATGAACATTGAAGCCGTCAAGGACTATTACGGAAAGACGCTGCGCAGCTCCGACGATCTCAAGACCATGGCCTGCTGCACGCCCGACAGCATGCCCGCGCGGGTGAAGGCGCTGCTGTCGAATATCCACGATGAGGTTCTAACGAAATATTACGGATGCGGACTGGTCGCTCCCGAGGAGCTGAAAGGCCGGCGGGTTCTCGATCTCGGCTGCGGCTCCGGGCGCGATGTCTATCTCATGTCGCAGCTCGTCGGTCCGTCGGGCGAGGTCGTCGGCGTCGACATGACGCCGGAGCAGCTCGAAACCGCGACGGCGCATATCGAGTGGCACAGGGAAAGATTCGGCTATGCGCGCAATAATGTGCGCTTTCTGCATGGCTATATCGAGCGGCTCGACGCGCTCGGCCTCGAGCGGGCGAGCTTCGACGTCATCGTCTCCAATTGCGTCGTCAATCTCTCCATCGACAAGCCGGCGGTTCTTAAAGGCGCGTTCGATCTCTTGAAGCCGGGCGGGGAGTTTCACTTCGCCGATGTCTACGCCGACAGGCGCCTCGATCCGGCGTTGCGCGACGATCCCGTCGTTTATGGAGAGTGCCTCGGCGGCGCGCTCTATTGGGGCGATTTTCTGGCGCTCGCCAAAGCCGCCGGCTTCGGCGATCCACGCCTCGCAGCCAGCCGGCCGCTGGAGATCACCGATTCGGAGATCGAGGAAAAGATCGGCGCGGCGCGCTTCTATTCGGCGACCTATCGCCTGTTCAAGATCGAAGGCCTCGAGCCTGCATGCGAGGACTACGGCCAAGCGGTGATCTACAGAGGCGGCGTTCCTGAAGCGCCGCACCGCTTCACGCTCGACAGCCATCATGTGATCGAGAAGGGCCGGCTCTTCCCCGTCTGCGGCAATAGCTGGCGCATGCTGAAGGAGAGCCGCTTCGCTCCCTATTTCGATTTCCTCGGCGACTTCTCGACGCATTTCGGCATTTTTCCCGGCTGCGGCACGAATATTCCCTTCACGGGCTCCGCTGATCAGAGCCGGGGCGCAGACGCGTGCTGTTGAGAAGCGGCGCCCGGCCGCTCATTGCGACCGGGCGCCTTTCGCCTTTGCGAAATCAGGCGGCTTCCTTCCACACCCGAGACGCGAAGACGTCGTCGACAGGCGTGTGGAAGAGATGATTGGCATAATTCGACCAGGTCTTCACGCCGATCGCGAGAATGACGCCGAGAATGTTCTTCTCGCTGTAACCGGCGGCGAGAAACTCCTGCACGGCGCTCTCGCTCGGCCGACCACGCGTCTCGACCATGACATGCGTGAATATCGCAAGCGCCTGCAGCCGCGAATCCGGGATCGCGCGACCGTCGCGAATGGCGTCCGTGACTTCGGTCAGAACCTTTGACATTTTATCCGCGACGAAGCTGTGCGCCGCCATGCAATAGTGACAGCCGTTCGCGCGGCTGATGACGAGGAATATCAGCTCCTGCTCGATCGACGTGAAGCCGGCGTCGCGTCGAAAGGCGGCGTAGGTCGTGGAATAGGCCTCGAGCAGGGCCGGCTCGTTCGCCATGGCGCCATACATGTTGGGAACAAAGCCGAGTTGCCGCTTGGCGGCATCCAGCAAGTCGCGCGCCTTGCCGGTCGCGGTTTCGATGGTCAGGAGGCCGAGCTCCTTGATCTTATAAATCGTCGTCATTGTGATCTCTCCCCTGTTATTGTCCTGTCGATCGTCTCGGATCGTCATCCGTGAAGGCTTGTCTGCACGTCTTCGACACGCAACCTGTCGAAGCCCTTCACCTTCGACGGAGAGCACGGGCTCTCTGACTCTTTGGCGAGGTCGAATTTCGAGCGCCGGATGAGCTGCTCCCCAAAGGCCGGTTGATCTGAGCACAATCTTGCCTTTCGATCTCTCGGCTGCGTCAGTTGTTGGCCAACAAGCTCTCGACGGACTTCTGCCGCAGCCCCTCGAGCACGCTCTCCATCAGCTCCTTCATTTTTCCGCGCAGCAACAATAGGTCGAGCAAGTGGCCCACGGGTCCGAATTTGGGCGTGTAAGTGATTTGCATGATGGCTCGGGACCCCGCCCTATTCGGGGACACTGCAAGCGTCGTCCGCACCTCCCGGATAGGCATCGTGCCGGCGTAGATTTCGACGGTGTAGCTTTCGCCTGTGCGCCAATCGACGACGCGTTCGTCGATCCAGTTTCGCCCATCCTTGAGTTCGCAGCGGCGTTCCGCGCCAACACCTTCGCGCGGCGTGCCGTCGATGTGGATTGAGCGGGACAGGTTCGGATTAAAGGCGGCGATGTGTTGAAAATCCTTGAGCAGCGCCCAAACGACGCCAGCGTCAGCGGCGATGTCGAGTTCGACCCTGAGGGTGGTCATTCTTGGTCTCCTGGTTGCGGACCGCTCGAAAGAGACGTAATATTCTCTTATTGGGCCAGTCATAAGAGAATGCGTATTCTCTGTCAACGGAGCGAGTGCGCGATCGAGAGGGATAGTGGGGAGGCCGAGAGGGTTCGATCCTGAGGTTGCGGTGCAAACCGCGATGACACTGTTCTGGCAACGGGGATACGATTCCGTGTCGTTCGATACGCTGGTGGGTGAGATTGGCGCGAGCCGCAAAGGACTCTACGCGCTCTGGCCGGACAAGCAGGCGCTCCTTGTCGCTGCGCTGAAGAGCTACCGGCAGATGGTCGGCGACCACTTTCTGCGCGACCTCGAGAGCGCCGGCGCGGGTGTGGCGGCATTGGCCGAGTTCTGGGCCAGGTTCGAAAGCGCGGCCCGGCAACCCGGTTGGTCTGGCTGCCTCGTCATAAGGACCGCCACGGACAAGGTCGCCGCCGAGCCCGAAGTGGCAGTCGAGATCAAGGCGCACTTCGACCGGCTGTCCGATGCATTCGAGAACGCTCTGCGCGGCGCGTTGAAACGCAAAGAGATAAAATCGGACCCTCCGCCTCATGTACGTGCTCGTCAGGCGCTCGCAGTGGCGGTCGCGTGTTCGGCGATTGGCGCATTCGAAGGCTTCACACCCCTCATTTTGGATATCATCGCGTCAGGTCGGGCGGCCTGCGGCGTATCTGCGCGCATGTCCGATTAGGATATTTCCTTGGGCGAAGGACCGGCGACTTTGCATACAACGCGATGCGCCGCGCTGCTCGCCGGAGCGGCGCGCACGGCACGCCTCTCCGACCGTGCCGCGCGCCGCCTATTCGATCGCCTCGTCGACCTCGGCGCCGTGCGTGAATTGTCCGGCCGCCCCAATTTTCGCCTCTACGGGTTGTAGAGGACCGGCGATGCGCCGATCCCGGAAAGCCGGACCCGATGCGTCCTTCGACGCGGAACTCTCCGATTTGCCCGAACCGATGCGCCGGCGTGAATGGATGGGCCGCGTCGAAGCGGCTATTTTCGCCGCCCGCGATCCCGTGCCGCGCGAGACGCTCGCCCGGCTGGTCGGGCCCGGTTGCAATCTCGACGATTTTCTCACCGACGTCGTCGACGAGTGTCGGGATACATCTGAATACGAGAAATCATTCCCATGAGATTCAATGGGTAGCTGACTGGGGGAAATTTGAGAACATACGTCTGAATTGAGAAAACCGACCCTTCGAGCACGCTTAATTGGGTCTTCCTCACTTCCTGTTGCGATGGCCGTTACACAGGAAGCAAGCGCGCACGAAGGAGTTCTGGCCCCGCTCGACCATACATCGTTCGTTTGAGCGCTTTCAGGCGATTGATTTGTCCTTCCGTCTGGCCGTTGCTCCACGGCTCGGTGATCGCATTTCTCACCGCATCGATGTCTCTCTGCGCTGTGCGAGCGAAACGTTGCATCGCGTACAAGCCCGATTTCCCGGCGTCTCTCAGCCAGGCGCCGAGCTTACCGACGTTCTTGCTTTTAAGCATGCCACGAAATCGCATGGCGAGTCGACGCATTGTCGCGAACTCTGGCCAGTCCTTCTTCATTGCATCGACTTTCGCAGCCTGATTGCCGGTCAACAGCCCGCGCGGCTTGATGCAGAGCGCCGCGGCAACAATCGGCGAGATCGAACGTCCGGTCGCGGGATCGACAGGTCGCGGGCTCGGAAGAGCCGATGTGCTCTTCACCGTCTTGCATTTCGGATTGCGCCATTTCGCCAAAAGTCGCTCGAGGCTTGAAAAACTCCCTGTATAACGGCGCGCTTTGATTTCTTGGAAAAGGCGACGGCCGCGCACGCAACCTTCTGACCAGCGGCGTGATAGATAATCTTCGAAATGTCTCGGTGACGTTGTCTTTGGCGCGGCAGCGCTCCTTTCGGGAAGCGCATCGGCTCGGATCCATTTCATGACCGTGCGGCGATCAAACCCCGTTCGCCGAGCGATGTCCATCACATTTCTACCTTCCTCGTGTAGAGCGCGGACCCGATCGAAAACCGCTTGCCTCGATCGCTCGTTCGCCACTCTGGTGAGGCGGCGGTGCTCGGCGCCGCCGTGCTTGTCTCTCACGCTGGCGACATCTTCACCGTCGGCCGGCAGCAAAGGACGAACCGAAATTCCGACCGCGCGGCCGAGTTGAGCCTGGATGGCCTCGCGCAGATTCTGCAGGATGTGAAAACGGTCGGCGATTTGCCGCGCCTGCGGCGCGCCTTCCTCCGCCCCTTGGGCGAACGACCCGCAGCGATCGCGGCTGATGATCTCGACGCCGGGATGCCGCTCGAGCCAGTCCGCAGTCATGCCCGCGGCGCGTTCTGGAAATAGATCGAGCACTTCCCGCCGCTCCAGGTTCACCACGATGGTCCCGTATGTGGACCCCTTGCGCCAAGCCCAATCATCGATGCCCACGACGCGTGTCGTCTCCTCCGAGCGCCGCCCCCTTACCCGTCGTTTGAGACAGCGCAGTATCGTGTCGTCGATCGTCGGCATGCCCATTCGCTTGATCAAGCGCTCTCCCGGACGCCCGCCGACGCCATGGCCAAGAAGATAAATGATTTCGGCGGCCCGCTCGGTGCGGCGCGCTCGAGGCGCCGCGACCTCGGGCAGTGGCGCAGTGAACGTCTTACGTTCGCAGGCTTCGTTTCGACACTGCCAGCGCTGGAGGCGAAGCGTCACAACAACTGGGGCGCCTTGCGCCGGCAGATCTTGCAGAAAGCGCTCATGCCAGCCGTGACGGCGTGTTGATCGCCTTCCACAATCCGGACAGACAGCAGACCCGACGGCTGCCGCCGAAATCCGCCACTCGCCGCCTAGCCGCCTGGCGTCCAAAATGTTTAGGCCCTGCCCGAGGGACCAAATCGATTTCCTTTCCATACGGCTAAGCTATGGTCGCTCCCCGGGTCGATCAAGGGCGCAACACGAAGTGAGGAAGACTCTCTTAAAGGCGCCATGGAATCGGTGGCCAATTGCATTTAAAGCAAAAATTCCTGGCGCAAAAAGTTGTTCCCCGGCGAACCAAAGATTTTCGCGTAGTTTCAACGCGTTGACGATCACTTCGTGTTAAAAGCGAGCGCTGTTATCAACGATTTCGCTCGCAAATTAGCGGCAACTCAGCTGCCCCTAACGCAAGATTCGCCGAATAAAAGACAACGCGACAGAAGCGAGCCTGAAGGCTCGCTGTCGTCCGCTGGCGATCGTTGCGACGTCGAATCGAGTCCGCTCGATCCAGCCCGCTCGCCGTCACAGCTCGAGATCGCTCAAGCCCGGATGATCGTCCGGCCGTCTCCCGAGCGGCCAATGGAACTTCCGATCGGCGACGGAGATCGGAACATCGTTGATGCTGCCGATGCGCAGGCGCATGAGGCCCTGCTCGTCGAATTCCCAATTCATTGCCGTAGGAGCGAAACCAATTCCCACTGTCGTCGCGCCATTCATAGGCGAAACGAACGGCGATCCGATTCTCGTGGAACGCCCACAGCTCCTTGATGAGCCGATACTCGAGCTCTCGCTGTAAATCGGATCCTATCCTTGACCCCTCTTCAGGAATCTGGTGGTTACAAAATCAATCGCTTATGTGCTTGACCCCACGCCGATCGGCGTCGTGACCCCGCGCCGATTTAGACCTCGACGCGCGCGTGGCCGTTCTGAACAAAACGCTCGTCGTCTCATTCAGGCGTCTCTATCCCAATTTCCGATCAGACAAAGAAAATTTCCCGATTCGGCTATCAGCGTGACGAAGCCCTCGACTTTGCATCCTTTCCTTCGGAGGCTGGGACGCCGGCGGCGCCAAATCGTTGGGCCTCAAGACCTTCTGGGTCAATCGGATGAAACTACCGCTCAAGGATTTGGATGTGACGCCCGACGCGACAGGCGGATCGCTCGCCGAGCTCGCGCAATTCGCACTCCGGAGAAACGGAAATTAGCCCCGCTCATTTCGCTCGCGCTTTGCGTGCGCGATAATGTGCGACTTTGTCGCGATTGCCGCAGATCGCCATCGTGCACCAGCGGCGGATATTGTTGCGCCCGCGATCGTAGAACACCATCGAGCAGTCGGGATTTGCGCAGCGCTTCAATCGATCCGGCTCCGCCTCGCAGACGAATTTCGCAAAATCACGCGCGACGACAGCCGCGACCACATCCTTCTCGATGCGCGTCTCTTCCGTCAGCGCGACGCGGCCGTCGCGCAGGACCAATCGCTCGTGGATCTCGACCGAGCCGAGCAGTCGATCGACCGGCTCGAGGCGCCGCGCGGAGATCGCTTCTCCTGCCGAGATGTTGTCGAAGAGCTTCCGAAGCGCCTCGCGCGTCTCCCATGCCGCCTTCAGCTCCGCTATCGAGGGCTTGTGCGAGCAATCGATCGCAGCGGCGCGCGCCCATTTCGCCAGCCCGTCGGCGTTAGCGAGAAAGTCGATCGTCTCTCCATTCATCATCGGCGTGGTGTTGAGAAAATCGATCCATAACGCCCCTCCGAAGAAGGGCATGCCGTCTCGCCACTCGCTCGCCTCGACCATCATCGCCTCGCCCGCCTCGGTTTGTAACCGATAAAATGACTCTTGACAGGCGTTGGAGCAAGTGTCACCTGTATACGTGCTTTACATCGGTTACAGGAGATCCCATGTTCCTCGCCTCCAATCCCCTCCTCACACTCGCGGCCGTGTCGGCGGCCACTATCGCGACCGCCATGCCCCTCCCGTCCAGCCGACCGCGCGTCGAGCATCCAGAAGTCCGACATCGACATCTCGACGTCATGGGACGCTCGATCTTCTTTCGCGAGGCCGGCGATCCGAAAGCGCCGGCGATCGTCCTGCTTCACGGCTTTCCGACCTCGTCGCGCATGTATCGCGAGCTGATCCCGGCGCTCGCCGACAAGTTTCACGTCGTCGCGCCGGATTATGTCGGCTTCGGCTATTCGGACGCGCCCGCGGCGGATCAGTTCCCCTACACGTTCGAAACGCTTACCGCGCATGTGACCGGGCTGATCGATCAGCTCGGCCTGCGCTCCTATGTGCTCTACATGCAAGACTACGGCGGCCCGGTGGGATTCCGCATACAGGCCGCGCGTCCTCATCAGGTGGCCGGATTGGTGGTGCAGAACGCCAACGCCTATATCGAAGGGGTGGGCGAGGCGCCGCGACAGGTCTTTCTGCCTCTGTGGGAAAAGCGCGACGAGAAGAGCGAAGCCGGCGCGCGAAGCTTGCTGCAGCCGGATATGACCAAATTCCAATATGTGTATGGCGCGAGAAATCCCGAGGCGATCGATCCCGACAATTGGACGGTCGATCAAGCCTTGCTCGACCGGCCCGGCGTCGCCGCCTATCAGATCGATCTGCTCGAGAACTACAAGACCAATGTCGCCTCCTATGACGCCTGGCACGCGTCCTTCCGCACGCATCGCCCGAAAACCTTGATCGTTTGGGGCAAGAACGATCCGATCTTCATTCCGGCCGGCGCCGAGGCGTTCAAAAAAGACTTGCCGGACGCCAAGCTCGTCTGGCTCGACGGCGGACATTTCGCGCTGGAAGAGAATGTCCCGCTCGTCGCCTCCGAGATCAAAGCGATGTTCGCCGGAAAATAGCCCCTCCTCCGGCGAATGGGGCCGATCCGTCCGCCTCTCGGGTCGGCCCCGACTCTCTTTTTCATTCGAAGGAATTGGCCATGCCGAACAAGGAACGTATCGCGATCGTGACAGGAGCGAGCCGCGGGATCGGCCGCGCAACCGCCATCCGCCTCGCCAGAGATTTCGCCGCTGTCGCTCTCGTCGCACGCGACTCTGTCTCCCTCGCGAGCGCGGCCGACGCGGTGAACGCAGCCGGCGCCAGAAGCCTCACGCTCACGCGTGAACTGCGCAACGCAGATACGGCGCGGCAGGTGATCGAGGCGACGCGTGATCGCTTCGGACGAATAGACGCGCTCATCAATATCGCAGGCGCAGTTCCGCAAACAGATTTGTTCGCCATGAGCGATGAGGAATGGGCCGACGGCTTCTCGCTGAAGTTCCACGCCGCGCGTCGTCTGACGCTCGCCGCATGGGAAACGCTCGCGCGAACCGGCGGCTCGGTGATTTTCATGTCGGGGACCTCGGCGTTGACGCCGAAGGCGTCGCTCGCCGCAGTCGGAACGATCAACGCCGCCATTTCGGCGCTCGCGAAAGCCTTCGCCGAGCGCGGCGTCGGGGATGGCGTGCAGGTGAACGCCGTGTTGCCCGGTCCGGTGATGACCGACCGCCGTCGCGCCATGCTCGCGCGCTACGGCGAGGCGAAAGGCCTATCGCTCGACGCTGCGATCGACGCCTTCGCTGCGGAGACCAGGATCGCGCGCTACGGAACGCCAGAGGACATCGCCGAGCTGATCGCCTTCGCCGTGTCGCCGGTTGCGCGTTGGATGACGGGCGTGACGCTGCGGATGGATGGCGGCGAGATCAAATCGCTATGACGACGCCGTGGCCCGCGTTCGCGCGCAGCTCCTGCACTTGCGCCTCGAGCGCGGCAATGCGCGCGTCTCGGTCAGCGAGCGCAGCGGCGACATCGGACGCCTCGAAGCGTTGCGGAATATGGCTGGGACAGTTCACGTCCAAGGCGAGGACGGAAAAAAGGATCGCGCGTTCGACACGCGCGGCATAATCCGCCGGCGCGAGCCGCGCGATCAGCTCGGCGTCGTCCTCCACGACACGCGCCGTTCCCCAGATCTTCACGCGACGACGGCGCGAATAGTCGATGAGGAACAGATAGGCTTTCGGATTGTCGGCGAGATTGCCGATCGTCACATATTGACGATTTCCCGAGAAATCAGCGAAGCCGATGGTCGTCTCGTCGAGCGTCTTCAGAAATCCGGCGGGGCCGCCGCGGTGCTGTATATAGGGCTGCATCTCCCTATTCGCCGTCGCGAGAAAGACGCTCGTCTGCTGCGCGATGAACGCCACTATATCCGGCGTCAGGCTCGTTCGCCACGAATGTTCCTCCTCCATGCGCGCATAAGCGCGACGCGAGCCCTCACGCGTCTGGATAGATTTGATAGTGGGCGTGAATGCGATGTCGCTGGAATAGGTCATGTCGATTTTCTCCCGAGGCGCGAGAAGGGGATCATCGCCACGCGAGCGCTATGAGCGCGCTCGCGTGGCGATGATCAAAGGCCGAGGTCGGTCAGACCCGGATGCTCGTCCGGGCGCCGGCCGAGCGGCCAATGGAACTTGCGATCGGCCTCGGCGATCGCAAGATCGTTGATGGAGGCGATGCGCAAGCGCATGAGCCCGTGCGCGTCGAACTCCCAATTCTCATTGCCATAGGAACGGAACCAAGCGCCGCTGTCGTCGCGCCATTCATAGGCGAAACGCACGGCGATGCGGTTCTCGCGGAAGGCCCACAGCTCCTTGATGAGGCGATAGTCCAGTTCTCGTGACCATTTGCGCCCGAGAAAGGCTTCGATCTGGTCACGGCCAACGATGAATTCGGCGCGATTGCGCCATCGGCTCTCCGGCGTATAGGCCAGCGCGACCTTCTGCGGATCACGGCTGTTCCAGCCGTCCTCCGCGAGGCGCACCTTTTGCGTCGCGGTTTCGAGCGTGAAGGGGGGAAGCGGCGGTCTCGACATTGCTCGGTCCTCGGATGAAAGCCGCGCCCGGATCGGCTCCGGGCGCGCAGCCCATTTACGCCACGCGGCGCGTCTCGAGCACGGGGAAATCAACGAGCGTATCGGCGACTTCGTTGATGTAATTCGTCAGCGTGTTGAGCCCGACATGGAAGATGATTTCGATGATCTCGCCTTCGCCGAATCCGGCCGCGCGAACAGCCGCGAGATCGGCGTCGGAAGCGTGGCCGCGCTTGCGGGCAACCTCGAGCGCGAAGCGTAGCGCGGCCTCCGCCTTGGGATCGGCGGAGCGGCCGTCGCGATTGGCGCCGATTTCCGTATCGTCGAGCTTGACGAGCGTCTTACCGATATAGGCGTGCGCCGAAAGGCAATAGCCGCAGCCATTGAACTCGGCGATGGCCACCGCGATGCGCTCGCGCGTGCGAGCGTCGAGCGCGCCCTTGGCCAGCGCGCCGTTCAATCCGATGAGGCCTTCGAGGCTCGCCGGGCTATTGGCGACGAGACGATAGAAATTCGGAGCGACGCCGAGCTTCGCCTTCACCGCCTCGAGCAATGGGCGGGCGGCGGCGGGGGCGGATTCGATAGCGGCGGGAGTCGAGATACGGGACATGATGCGCTCCTCATTTAAGGATGATCGCAGGTCTTTCGCCTGACCAGAGGAGGATGATAGATAACCACTGAAACGATAATTCCCGTTTTCGACACGACATCGTTGCAGCCGGCGCAGCAATCCCATGGACCGTTTCGACACGATTTCCGCTTTCATCGCGGTCGTCGATCATAAGGGCTTCGCGCCGGCGGCGCGGACGCTCGGCATTTCGGCGCCGATGGCGACGCGGCTCGTCGCCGCGCTCGAGGAGCGGCTCGGCGTGCGGCTTCTGCAACGCACGACCCGCTCGGTCGGTCTGACCGATGCGGGAGCGCGTTTCCTCGAGCGCGCCCGCCGCATCGTCGCCGATCTCGAGGAAGCCGAACGTCTCGCCGAGAACGAGCGGAGCGAGCCGAGGGGGCGATTGAGCGTCTCCGCGCCGCTGATGTTCGGACGCATGCATGTCGGGCCGCTGATCTCGCGGTACATGACCGAGCACCCGCAGCTCAGCGTCGAGCTCTCGCTCTCCGATCGCTTCGTCGATCTCGTCGAGGAAGGCGTCGATCTCGCTCTGCGCATCGGGCATTTGTCCGATTCTGCGCTGGTCGCGCGCAAGCTCGGCGCTGCGCGACGGGTCGTCGTCGGCTCGCCGGCCTATCTCGAGGCGGGCGGCGGCGCGCCCATCACTCCGGCCGATCTCGACCGCTATCGCCTCATCTCCTGCACAGCGCTGACGCCGGTGGCGCGCTGGCGCTTCTGGTCGGGGTCGCAGGCGTTCGATGTCGAGACACGCCCGGCCTATGTGACCAACAGCGCCGAAGCGGCGATCTGCCATGCGGAAAGAGACGGAGGCCTGACGATCGCGGTCGGATATCAGGTGGCCGATCTCGTGCGCGCAGGCCGGCTGCAAGTGGCGCTGGCGGACTATGAGCCCGAGCCTCTGCCGATCCAATTCGTCTATCCGAGCGCGCGATTGCTGTCCGCGAAAGTCAGAGCGCTGATCGATCTCGCCGGACGGGCGTGCGATTGGAGCTTCGTCGATTTTTGAGCGACACTCAATTGCGAGCAGGCACGCTCTCTATTTTCGACGCGGCTCGCCGAAAGGCCGCGACGAACGCCTCGAGCTCCGCCGGCGGAAGATCTGATATCGCCGCATAAGTGCGATGTTTCTCCTTCCAAACGACGACCGGATAGCCCTCCATCATTCGCAGCGCAGGGACTTCCGGATAATTTACCGATCGTGGCTGCAGCTCCGCCACCGAAACGAGATGCTCGCGACGCTTGTAGACGAGCGTCGGAACCGGCGTGGCGCCGACGATATCGATCCTCGCTCCGACGAGAGGAAATCCCGCGGCGGCGAGATCGACCACCGTGACGGCGAGCGGCAGTTTGCTGGCGAGCCATGGCTTCACCGTATGCTGGTCGCTCGATGCGACATCCACCGGCTGCCCCGATATCTGGCTACGCATGTGACTCGCGACGACATAGGGCATGAAGCGATCCGGCGCGGCGAGTTCCGCGACGAGATGCTGAAGTCCGAGCGTCACGACGATCGTCGCGGCGATCGAGCCCGCATAGACGCGCCAAGACTGCGGGGCAAGGCGACGATAGCCCGCAGCAATTCGTCCTTGCCCGTTCGAAGACTCCATCTGCACGAGCAGGCGCGTCCTCAGCGTCTCGGGCGCCGCCTCGCGCGCGGCATGGCGGCGCAGGGTCCGCCTCAACGCGTCGAGCCGCTCGCGATCGCCACGAGCGAAGGCGTCGCCCGCGAGAAGGCGCTCGGCCTTCACCGCGCCCGCCGCATCCAACTCCTGGTCGAAGTCGGCTTGTAATAAAAGCGCCCGATTCTGCTTCTCGTTTTCGCTCATAGCGACACTCTCCCCAGTCGATCGATCAGCAGTGCGCGCGCCCGCGCGAGCCGCGACATCACGGTGCCGATCGGCGCTCCCGTGGCGTCGGCAATCTCACGATAGGACAAACCATTGACTTCGCGCATAACGAGAGCCTCACGAAACGGGATCGGCAAGGCGGCGATCGCCGCCTCGACGCTACGCCGATCCGCGGCCTCGATCAGCGCAGCCTCTGGAGACGGCTCATCGCAGTGGGGAGAGGCGCCATCATGTGTCCCGGCGTCTTCGGCCCCGCCGGCCAGCACGAGGTCGCGGGGCCGATTCTTGGCGAGCCAGGTGAAGGCGACATTGCGCGTGATCGCCAGCAGCCAGGCGCGAGGATGCGCCACCTCGGCGCTCTCCAGCGCGGCGAGCGCGCGCAGGCAGGCGTCCTGCACGACATCCTCGGCGTCCGTCGCATTGCCGGTCAACCAGCGCGCCAGCGAATAGGCGTCGTCGAGATGAGGCATGATCGCTCGCGTGAAGCGATGTCGCGCGTCGTCGCTCGTCACGAGCTATCCTTGTCGATCACTTCGAGGAGTCACGATGACCTTGCCCGTCATCTGCGGATGAAGGCCACAAAAATAGGTGATTTCGCCCGGCTTGTCGAAGACGATCGAGAAGCTCTCGCCGGTGTCGAGCGCCTTCGAACGGAAGGCGCCATTCCGGTCGACGACATTATGCGGCGTATCGTCGTGATTGACGAAGACAATTCGCGCACCGGTCTCCACGCGAATTTCCGAAGGCGCAAAGGCGAATTCGCCGATATCGATCGTCCGCTCGTTCCCGGCATGAGCGATCGAGGCGATGAGAACGCCGACGAATGCGAGAGCAGAGGCTATCGCAAAAGCAGATTTCGACATGTTGTCCTCCTCATCGAGCCAGCGTCGTGTCGGCGATGGCCAGCCTATGTGCGCCGCCGCGAATGGTCACGCTGGTCAAGCCCAAAAAGGAGCGCAGCTGTTCCGCGGGCACGACCTTTGGACCCGGCGCCTTGGCCGTTCCCGGCTCAGGTTGCGGAAAGGCCGTGGAACGCGCCGTGTGGAAGACAAGATTGCCTTCGACCTTCTGAGCGATCTGATGGATGTGGCCGTTGAGTATCGTCACCGAGCCGAAGCGCGTCAGCAATTGAAGCGCTTGCGCGCTGTCCTGCGTGCCCCAACCCCATTCGCTCGCGATCGACCAGAGCGGCATGTGAGCGAATATGACGATCGGCGTCGACGCGCTTCTCGCAGCGAGATCCGCCGCGAGCCAAGCGAGCTGTTCCGCCCCGAGACGGCCGAGCCCCGCGCCTTCGAGATGCAGGACATTGACGAGGCCGATGAAATGCGCGCCGCCGGCGTCGAAGGAATACCAGCCATCCCCTCGTGTCCCTTTCCCATAGCGCGCGAGATAGGCTTCGCCCGTTCTCTCATCGAGGACGTCATGTTCTCCGGGAACGCGATGCACGGCGAGGCGCGACGCGCCGATCAGCTGATCCGCATCGTCGAACTCCTTCGGCTTGGAAAGATGCGTAATGTCGCCGGTATGAAGCAAAAAAACCGGACGCTCGGACAGTCCGCCAATTTTTGCGAGCGTCTCGTTCAATGTCCCGGCGACGTCGTTGTTGGCCGCCTTGTCGAAGCCGATATGCGTGTCGGAAATCTGAACGAAGGAAAAGCCCTTCGTCGTCTCTCCATGCGCCGCGCCGACGAGCTTCGACGCCGGCACGCCGCCGACGAGAGTCCACAACACGCCCGAGCCTCCCCAGGCCATGCATTTCAGCGCACGGCGGCGATCTGGCGAATGAAGATCATTGATCATCTCTATCTCCCACGTATCCGGCCGAACCACCGGATATCGGAAAGACTCATTCCGCCGCCCGTTTATTCCCGCTCGAAGATCTTTTTTCGAACTCACAGTCCGATGACCGCACGGCGAGAAGCTCGTGTAACGATTGCCGCGCATTCGACGAACAATCCTCGGGACGCTGAGCGCCAGCATCTGCGCCAACTCATCGTGGAGCCACCGAATGAAACACAAATTTACGGTCAGCATCGGCATGCTGCTGTCGTCGACCATTGCAAATGCAGCCGATCTGCCTTCCCGAAAGGCCTCGCCGGATTTTGTGCCCCCCGCTGTGGCTTTTCTTTGGACCGGCCCCTATGCCGGCGTGAACGTCGGCTATGGATTCACCGACCGCTCCGGATTCGACGGCGTGCTCGGCGGCGGACAGCTCGGCTATAATGTGCAAGCGACGCCCTTGTTCGTGCTCGGATTGGAGACCGACTTCCAGGGAACCGACATTTCGGAGCGGAGCGGCGGTCCATTCTCGAGGCGTCGGCGCATCGAATGGTTCGGCACGGCTCGCGGCCGGATCGGCGTCACGCCTTTCGCCGTTCCCGCGCTCTTCTATGGAACGGGCGGATTCGCCTATGGCCGCGCGCAACCGAGCTTTGGAGGCGATGGGGTGCGAACCGGATGGACCGCTGGCGGCGGAGTCGAATGGGCGTTCCGTCCCGATCTCTCGGCGAAAATCGAATATCTCTACACCGACCTTTCGGATGAAGCAGGCGGCTGGTGGGCGGACGCTCGGCGAAACCAGTTCCACACGGTGCGCGCCGGCCTCAACTACCATTTCGATCTGTTCGCGCAGACGCCAGTCGTCGCAAAATTTTAGAACGGCGAGGACCCGGCTTCCACAGCCGGGTCCCGATAGCGGAAGCATTTCAATCCGTGAGAGTGATCGCCGAGACCAACTCATCCGCGAGCCATCGCGACAAGAAAACCGCCGACTGCCGGTCGACGCCCTCTCCATTCTCACGAAAGGCGAATAATTCGCAGAGGTCACCAAAGGACTTTCCCTCGCGCGCCAATGTCAGCGCGAAGCTCTCGTCCTCTTCGAGCAGTCGATAGAAGCAGTCTCCGCTCCTTCGCCAGATCAAGACTGATTCGTGGTCTTCTCCGAACACGGTGGGCTCTTCACCGCCAGACAGAGCTTCATAGCGGCCGCAGGTTCCGTTCTCGAGCGTCAACAGACGAAGGCTCGGTTGGAACTCGAATCGCAGACGAAACATGTCTTGCGGTCCGAGCGCGGACAGTTCGTCCGCCGAGCCGATTGCCGCGTCGGCGGAGTCGAACGCGTCGTCGAGCGCACGCTCGAGACAGGCGAGCGAGGTTTCACCGGTGAGATGGCGCCAACGCGCGTCTTCCATCATGAATTCCGGGAGTCCTCGCGAATACCAGCGCAGATTTGGCGTCGTCGATCGCGTCGACTCGATATAAGCGAGGACGAGCTCTTCGAATTCGCTCTCTTCCATCGAGTTGCGCAGCGCCGGATAGTCCGAGGCGACAGCCGACGCAAGCCGCAGACGATAGGCGTCCACATAGACGCCAATTCCAATCGATTCCTTCTGTGACTGCGCGCTGTCCATTCCTGCAAGGATGCGGTTCTGAAACGCGCTCTGAAAATCAGCCAATGTCATAACGCCTGCTCCAGGACCAGAATTTCGCTTTCGATCCTCCGCGCTCGATCGAGCTCGCTCACGAGGTCGGACAGCGCCGGAAAATTATCGTCGCGCTCGATCAAGGTCGACGCGCCCATGAAGCGGCGCTTCGCGCGAGCATAGAGTGTCCAAACCTCGTCGCAGATCGGCGCGTCATGCGTATCGATCTTCATGACGCCCTTATCGCTGTGACCCGCGAGGTGGAGCTGAATGATCGGCTCGATCGGCAGCGCATCGATATAGATCTCCGCCTCGAATCCATGGTTGCAAGCGGACACATAGACATTATTGACGTCGAGAAGAAGCCCGCAGCCGCTACGCCGCGCCAATTCCGACAGAAAGGTCCATTCTTCCATTTCTGACGAAGGCGAGCTCACATAGCTCGATATGTTCTCGATGACGAGCCGTCGCTTCACAATCTCCTGCACGCGCCCAGTTCTCTCGACCACATGCGTCAGCGCCTCTCGCGTGAAGGGAAAGGGAAGAAGGTCATGGAGATTGACGCCATGAACGCCCGTCCAGCAGAGATGGTCCGAAATCCACCATGGCTCGAATCGATCGGCGAGGCTCTTCAACGCATGCAGATAGTCGAGATCGAGCGGATCAGTGGAGGCGATCGACATCGAAACGCCATGCATCGCGATCGGATAGTCGCGCCGGATTCGCTCCAATGTGGCGAGCGGCCGGCCGCCGGGAATCATAAAATTTTCGGTGATGACTTCGAACCAGTCGATCTTCGGCTTGGTTTCGAGGATTTCGCCATAATAGACCGGCCTCAATCCGAGACCGAAGCGCGACATTCGTCCGATAGGCATCACAACCACCTCTGAAGCGGATAGGCGTTTCTCGGTCAGAGACCGCCGCGCATCGAGAAGCGGATGGGCGAAGATCTCGCCCATCCTTTTGCCGAGCGCCGTTTCAGCCCAGCGTGCCGCCCTGCGCTTCGCAAGCCGCTTTGGACTTGGCCGGCAACCAGCCATGTCCTTTGCAGGAATTCTGCCCTTTGCAGCTATTGTCAGCCGTCTTGCATTCCGAGTGACCGCGGCAGGAGTTCACGCCGAAACACTGCACGGTCCTGTGCGCCTTTTTCGCCGAAGCCGGCGACGCCGCGCCGGCGAGGACGAGCGCGACGGCTGCGGCGGCGAGTGAGCCGCCGGAAACGATGGTCAATTTCATCTCGATCTCCCGATAATGAGAGCCAGCCCTGTAGAGGACCGCGACAAACCAGGAAATGGCTTGCTGATCTCAATTCGTTTCGCGGGCGATCGGCGTTACGCAGAAGCCACGATGAGGAGGAAATTTTTACCGTCCGTCATATTGAAGCGTCTCGAGTTTGCTGCGCGGCCACGAGTGACGTCGTAAATGCGCGCAGCTCGAGGAGCCATCCGAGACTCCACTCGCGCATTCGACACGATCGTCGCTCGTCTACGGCTTACGACGCAGAAGGACGATATGCCCTGGGACCGGCGCATTCGCCTCTAGCCGCTGAGACGTCTCCAGATTGGCGATCACGTCGAACGCTCCGGCCGCGAGGCGCTCGATATAGGCGAAACTATGAGCAAATCGGCCGGTCGGCTGAAGCCTGTATGTTTCCCCGTCTCCGCGCTCGAAGCTGATCGCGAATATGCCGTTCAGCGCGAGATGCGCCGATACAACGGAAATCAGCGGCTTCAGATCTCCGATATAGACGATCACGTCCAGGGCGACGATCAAATCGAATTGTCGGTCGCTCGCCTCGAGGAAGTCGACCGCCTCACATTCGAACAGCTCGTGATAGGAGCCGCGCCCCTTGGCCTTGTCGAGCATTCGTGGGGAAAGATCGACGCCGGCCCTTCGATCGCTCAATGTCTCGAGAAATGGTCCAAACAGACCGGTGCCGCAGCCGAGATCGAGCGCCGAACGAAAGGGCTCGTTCAGCGCGGCGAGCAGCGTATGGCACTTGGCGGGAACGTCATATTCGAGCGCCTTCACTAGATGCTCGTCGAAACGATCGGCATATCCGTCGAAGCATTCGACGATATATCGGGCCGGAGCCTTTGCGTGCGACAGCCCGCGGACAGCATCGAGATGATAGGCGATGACTCGGTCGTCCGGGAATTTACCGAGCAACGCGCTTCCCAATCGGATCGCAGCGTCGTGATGACCAAATCCAATGAGCAATTGGAAAGTGGCGCGGCCGACGCTATCGATGTCCTCCGCCGCCGCCCCGGCGACAGCCGAATACTCGTCTGTCGCGACGTCCAACGATTCGTGGAGCGACGACTGGAGGAAGCGCGCTCGCGCGAGCTTTCGAATAAGGCCGACGTCATCCGGACAGGCAGCGACAGCCTTTTCGAAGGCGTCCAACGCCTGTGAAAATTCGCCGATGAGGAACAGGGCTTGACCGAGGCAGGCGCGCAGATAGGGAGCGTCGGCGCCGAGGTCCAGCGCGGATCGAAGGAGCTCCGCCGCGCTCGCGTAACGTCTCGACTCGATGCGCAGCAGCCCGAGAGCCGTCAGAGCCTCTTTGGAACGGGAATCCAGCCGCAGGGCTTCGAGCAATGCGCGCTCGGATGCGAGCTTATCGTTCAGCGCCGATTCGACATTGGCGAGAGCGAGCCATGCGGGGAGATGATCTCGACGCAGAGCGAGCGAAGCGGTCAACGCCGATCGAGCCTCATTCAATCGTCCGGCCGCCGAGAGCACGCAGCCGAGGTCGGCGAGCGCCAGAGGATTATCGGGCGCAAGGCTCGCGGCATCCGAAAGAACAAGGCCCGCTTCGTCGAGGCGGCCGTCGAGCCAGAGCGCCAACCCCAAGTGGCGCAAGCAAGTCGACAGCGGCGCTCCGTCCGCGATCAAGCGCTTCGAGACCGGATATTGTTCGAATAAATTGCGTGTGCGTTCATCGATGGTCGGCGACCCGTCGGACGTCATGAAAGAGCTCCGCTCCATGCTCTCGAGCTCGGCGCGCGAAAATTTCGGGACGTGTTTTGGCCGCGGAAGGCAAGCGCGCCGAGGATGAAGAGCTGCCGACAGGGCTGGCAGCTCCTTCACTTGGAAGGTGCAGGAATCAACGCGCGGCGATGCCATTGGCGGCCGGCGGAAGCCCTGACGCCACCGGGCCGGGCGTGAGCGCGCCGTCGTTGCCGACATGAAACACGCTGATCGCGTGACTGCCGCTATCGAGCACGTAGAGGAGCCGTCCCTCGGCTGCGATCGCTATGTCGGTCGGTCCACTTCCGGTTCCGGTTCTCGCGGCGACGCCGTCATTGGCGAGGAGAGAGAGCGAGCCACGCGGTCCGATATCAAATCCAGTGATCGTCGCATTCGGCGTATTGGCGGTGTAGGCATAGCGGCCTCCTGGCGTGGCGATCACCCAGCAAGCCGCAGTCTGGTGCGTCGGAGCAGACGCCTGGAGCAGAGTCAGCGCTCCGTGCGGTCCGACGCGATAGGAAGAAACCGAACTCGCGCCCGAAGCTCCTCCGGCCGCTTCGGCCACCAACAGCGTCCCATGTCCAGAAAAGGAGAAGCCGAACGGGGTCGGTCCAGAGGAGGGCACGATGTTGGGGCTGCGCGCCGGTCTTCCTTCGTCGTCGAGCGCATAGACAGTCAGTTTGTTCGTCGCCTTTTCCGTGACGACGACGCTCCTGCCGCCGCGGCTGATTCCGATTTCTGCAGCGCCGACGCCCGTTCCGCTCAATGGCCTCACCGAATTGGCCACCGCTTCGAGTCTTCCGTGGTCATTCAATCGATATCCCGCGATGCTGTCGCTGCCTGCGTTCAAGACATAGACGAGGTCGTCCTCGATCGAAACGCTGATCGGCGTCTTTCCCCCGCTCGCGGCGCGCGCAGTCGGTTCGGGACGACCTGTTTTCAGATCGAACAAGGTGATGTCGTCGCTGCCGGCATTGACGACGACGAGCCAGCGGCCATCGTCGCTGAGCGCCAGAGCGCCTTGATTTCCAAGTCCGGCGCCCGTTCCGCGGCCGCCCGTGGGAACAACGCCTTTCGCTGTCAGCTCTCCAGTCGCATTCCTCTCGAACGTCAACAGAGCATTCGAGCTCGTGTCGTTGCTCATCGTGTAGACAGCGCCGGCGGCGCCGTTTCGATCTCGCGAATGCGCAAGGGTCGGCGCGAAAAATTGGAGCAACGCGCAGATGGAAGCATACGATAACAATTGCAAATGACGTCGATCGAACATTTTGGAACCTCGGTGGCGTATCGTTGATGACGACGGATCGAGAGCGGTCGGGCCTCGTCGGATCAATTCGCGCGCCGCCGAGAGGGCGTTACACGGGCCGGGAAAAAAATTCCCGCCGCCTGTCACATGGTCACGTCATCGGCGAGATGCGCGGCCAAGCCGGTTTTTCCAAGCGCAACGTGATCGGACATCGTGTGACGATCGGGAAAGTCGCCGCCGTTTTGCAAGCGGAAGGGAATAGGGGCGTCGGTGAAGAGTCCAGCCAAGCGGTCGCGCCAGCCCGCTTCGACGGCTCGGATCTGCTCGGCGGTGGTGATATGCGCAGCGCCGTAGACTGCATGCGTCGGTAGGACATCCATGCCTGGGTAGAACAATGCGCCATGGGTCAAGGGGAACAAAATCTGATCGATCGGCCCATTGACGCCGCGCGGGCCATAGTCCTCCGCAGGGCCGCCCGTCATGACGTTCACCAATGCGCGCTTGCCTTTCAATATGCCGTCGCCGAAGCGATAGTCATTGCCGCCGGTCTTGTAGCCATACGCGAATCCGAACGCATAAACGCGCTCGATCCAGCCCTTGAGAAGGGCGGGCGGGCTGTACCACCAGAGCGGAAACTGGAGAATCACCGCATCCGCCGCCAGCAGCTTGGCCTGCTCGGCGACGACATCCGCGCTCTGACGCCCGGTGGAATAGGCATGCGCCGATTCCATGATGAAGGACAGCCTTTGCTGATCGACTCGGCTCGGAAAGTCGTCAGCGTCGAACACCGCTTTCCAGCGCATTCCATAGAGATCTGATTGCATAACCTCGTATCCTTTGCCAGAGAGAGTCGAGACCGTGACGTCTACGAGTCTACGCGTGATCGAGGTCGACTCCGGGTGCGCGAACACGACGAGAATTTTCTTGGTCATCTGAAATGCTCCTGCTGGGGGCGGCGCCTCTACGCTCGCTCGCGATCTCGGAGCGGCGCTCTGGCGTGAGGCGCCGTTCTGTCTCTTTGAAATTAGCGACAGCGGCGGTATGTTTGAAATCGATTGTATTACGTGTCGGCATAAATCACATGGATACCAACCATCTCGACCTCAATCTGCTCGCCATCTTGGAAACACTGCTCGCCGAGCGGAATGTCACCAAAGCGGCGGCGCGACTGCATCTCAGTCAGCCGGCGGTGAGCGCGCAGCTCTCGCGGCTACGGGACATCTTCGACGACCCGCTGCTGCTTCCCACCCGACGTGGAATGATTCCGACCGAAAGAGCCCTGCAATTGGCGGGGCCATTGCGCGATGCGCTCGACCAATTGCGGAATGCGGTCCAGTCACATCAGGATTTCGATCCGGCGTCGGCGGAGCTGACCGTCTCCATCGCCTGCTCCGATTATATTCAGGCTGCGGTGATCGCGCCGCTCGCGCAGGCGTCGAGACAAAGGGCGCCGGGAGTTCGGATAGCGGTTCGTCATCTCGCGCCGGCGCTCATGGAGCCGCAATTGGCGAGCGGAGAAGCCGATCTCGCCATCGCAACCCCGGATGCGACGCCGTCGCATCTTCGGAGCCGTCATTTGTTCGACGAGACCTATGTGCTCATCGGCCGGCGGAGTCACCCTCGCCTCGTGGAGGGTCTCACGATCGACGACTATGTCGCATTGGAGCATGTCGTCGTTTCGAGACACGGCGGCCATTTTCGAACGCCGATCGACGACTCTCTCGAGGCTCTCGGACGCAAGAGCAAAGTCGTGCTGTCCGCCGGTTCGTTCCTGTTCGTTCCGGAAATCGTCTCGGAAAGCGATCTCGTCGCGCTCGTGCCGCGCCGGCTGCTGCAGCGACGTGAGGAGCGGCTTACGATGATCGAGCTTCCATGGCTCGGCGAGCGATTCGAGGTCGGCATGATCTGGCACGAGCGTAGCCATGGACACGCCGGTCATCGCTGGCTGAGGGAGCTGATCGTCGAAATCGCCGGTGACAGGACCGGGACCTGACGGCCCGGCGCATAGTCCGCTCGACCGACTCTATTCGGTTCACTGGCGCGCAGTGGCTCAGCCCGTCCTCATGTGCCGTGCGATATTGTCGATCGCCATGTCGATTGCGATTTTCAAAGGGCCGCTCGATCGCGTCGTCTTGGCCAGAAGCAGTCCACCTTGAACCGCACATAGCGTGGCGGTCGCCAATTCCTGCGGGTCGGCGGTGGCGGCGAGTTCGCCACGCTCGCGCATCTTCGCGAAGCCCTGCTCGATCGAACCGCTCCACATCGAAAAGCCCTCGACAAGCCGCTTGCGTGCGGGTTCAGAATCATTCGCCAACTCGCTCGCCAGCGTGCCCAGCGGACATCCCTTTCCGTCACCGACTTCGTAGCGCCGAATGATCGCATCCCGCCACGCCCGGAGGGCCGAGAGAGAATCGAGCGCCCCGAGATGCGGTCCTTGCGCCTCCAGAACACGCTCCGTCTGCAAAGCGATCACTTCGAGCACCAACGCCTCCTTGTCGGTGAAGTAGTGATAGAGCTGCGATTTGCTCACCTCGGCTCGGTCCATCACATCGTCGAGGGTCGTACGGTCCACGCCATGCGCGTGAATGAGCTCGGCGGCCGCGTCGACGATGCGCATTCGCGTGGCGGCTCCACGGCGGGTCAAGGGTCGTGGATCGGATGGCTTGTTCGGCATTGGAGGATTTTGGCGGTTTTGGACTTGTAAGTCCAGTTTCAATGTGGCGGAATGGACTCTGCGGTCCATTTATGTGGAGATCCAAATGTCACATTTGCAAAATGGCGCGGCCTTCCCTGCTTTGAGGATTCCCGCGGTCGGAGGCGGCGTCATCCAAATCCCGGAGTCGCTTCTCGGATCCTTCGGCGTTGTCTTGATCTATCGGGGAGCCTGGTGTCCTTATTGTCAGGCTCAGCTCGCCGGATTTCAGCGCGCCGGTGAAAAATTGGCGCAAGCGGGCATCAAAGTCATCGCCTTCTCGGTGGACGACGAGGCGACGACGAAGGGCGTTATCGAAAAGCACGGGCTGAGCTTTCCCGTCGGGCATTCCGCCGATCTCGACGAAGTCGTGGCTGCGACCGGCGCCTACGCCAATCATACGCCTCGTCACCTGCAGACCACCGGCTTCCTGCTGGCCCCCGACGGCAAGATTCTGAATGCGGTCTATTCGAGCGGACCGATCGGCAGACTCGTAGCCGATGATGTCATCGGCATGGTCGCCTATCTCAAATCCAAAGCCTGATTCCGTCGCGCGCGAGCTTCCGGAAAAAAGCTCACTCGGGAAGCGATAGTCTGGCGCAATCGGCGACATGCTCCGGCTCGTCGAGCTCGGCGGCATGTCGTCTGCCCCATTCGCAAAGCGCCATGAGCACGGGCTTCAAGCTCTGCCCCAAAGCGGTCGCTTCATAGTCGACTCTCGGCGGAACCTGGGGAAAGACGGTGCGGCTCACAATTCGATGGGCCTCCATCTCGCGCAATTGCTGGATCAGCACCTTCTGACTGACGGCGGGCATGAGCCGGCTCAATTCCGAGAGTCGTCGAGGCCTCGACAGCAAATGGTAGAGGATCACTGGCTTCCAGCGGCCGGATATCACGCGGAGCGTTCGCTCCGCGGGCAAGGGCGGAAGATTTTTCATCACCGACGCCATACTTACCTCCAGGTCAGTATGAGACGAATTTCTCTGTAGTCCGTCAGAGCGTCTAAATGGCACGAATCCGCCGTCTGAAGAAACACGCGTGTCGAAGAGCTCGTCGAGGCTCTCGACGGCGGATCGGAGATAACGATGAGAGCCATGCAGCTAAACGCCTTCGGCGGCCCGGAAGCTTTGGAGCTGGTCGACGCGCCTATTCCTACCGTCGGTCCAGGTGAGATATTGATCCGCGTAAAGGCCTCGGGCGTGAACTTCGCTGAAACGGCGATGCGACAAAATCGCTACGCCGTGACGCCGCCGCTCCCGAGCATATTGGGCGCCGAAGCAGCGGGGATCATCGAAGCGATCGGTCCCGGCGTGGTGGGCTTTGCATTGGGCGACCGAGTGGCGGGAGCGCTTTTTGCAGCGGGCCGGTTCTTCGGCGGCTACGCCGAATTCGTCGCCTGCCCTGCCGAATTCGTCACGCCGATTCCGGAAAGCCTCCCCTTCGAGCATGCCGTCGCCCTCATGGTTCAAGGCCTGACGGCGCTTTATCTCCTCGAGCAGGCTCCTGCGGTCGACAAGCAAATTCTCGTTTCGGCGGCGGCGGGCGGCGTCGGCAGCCTGCTCGTGCAATTGGCCAAACGCGCCGGCACGAAAATGGCGATCGCGGCGGCGAGCACGCAAGACAAGCGTGAATTCGCACGTTCGCTCGGCGCCGATGCCACCATCGATTATACGCTTCCCGACTGGTCGCGCGCCGCACGCGATCTGACGGGCGGCCGAGGCGTCGACATCATTTATGAATCGGTCGGTGGGGCGGTGACGAAAGAGGGACTGAAGGCGCTCGCGCCCCTCGGCCGGCTCGTCATCTATGGCTCGCTCAATATTCTCGACTTCGATCTCGGCGTTGCCGATCTGCTCGGTCTGATCTTCCAAAATCAGACCATCACCGGCTTCGCCCTCGCGCCCCTGCTCACGCCGACGGGTCTGCGGCAAAGCTCGGCGCAGCTGTTCGCCATGGCCGAACGCGGCGAAATCGCGGTGACGATCGGAGGCGCCTACCCTCTCGATCAAGCGGCGGCCGCGCATCGGGCGCTGGAGTCACGACAAACACGAGGCAAGATTGTCCTGATCCCGTGATGCCGGGGTTGCCGAATCATTGTTCGACCGCGAATTCAGCTTTCGGCGCCAGATTCGAGAGCGATCGCCCGATTGTGGACGGGGCATCGATCCTCAGGACAGGATGTCTCGTCACAAAGGCGACAGATGTGGTCGGCGTCTTCGGCGGCGGAGACGAGCGACCGGAGCAGGATTTCGGATATGCGCGACAAATGTCGCCGGTCGTTCGTCGACAGAATGTCCAGCGTTTCACAAAGACGCCGGCATCGCTCGGATAGGAGTTCCTGTGCGCGTTCGCGTGAGCCTCAAGGAGACGAAACGGCGATCGGCTCCGGTTTCGCTCGTCACCAGTCCGGATGCTTCCAGCTTGTCGACCAGGCGAACGGTCGCCGTGTGTGACAATCCGAGGGCTCGGCTCAGCGCATTGTTTGAGCATCCCTCGTAGAAGCCGATGACGTTGAGGGCCGCCAATGATGAAGTCGTCTCATTGGGATGACGCTTGGGCAGACGCTCGAGTCGTCCGGTCAGCTCCAACGCGAGCGCCGCCAACAAATTGGCGGTGCGCAGACTGTCTTTGCGTTCGACGTCACTCACGTTTCTCACCTCGATCCAAAGTCACGACCGCCAGTCGCGAGCGAGCGACCTCGCGATAGTCCGCCTCGGTCGCCGTTTCCGGCATATCGACTTTCGCAAAGGCTTGGAAGCCGAACCGTTCGTATAGCGGCAGCGCCCTAGGACCATCCCAGATGTCGGTATGCAGCCAAACATGGCGCGGATGATGGGTCTTCCAATGCCGGCGCAAGGCGATGTCCAGTAGGTACGGTCCCAATCGTCTGCCCTGAAACGCCGGGATGAGACCAAAATAGACGATCTCGCTGCCGAGCGACGCGCTCATGCCGAATTCGCAAAGGCCGATCGCTTCGCCTCGAACCCGTGCGAGATGAATCTCTGTGTCGGCATTCGACAAGATGGTCGCAATCTCTTCGGCGGACGTGCGCATCCGACCGTCCCAATTCAGCGGCTCGCCGATCGAGCGCCAAAGGCGCATATATTCCTCGAGAGCAGGACGCTCGGTCATGACGTCGACGTCCTGGCTCGGCTCCGCGAGCGCACCGACGGACGGCGAATGTGTCAGCGCCAGGGAAGGCGAGGACATTGTCAACCGGCGCCTGAACGGTCAGCTCGCTCCATTCGAGTCCCCCGTCGCCATGATGCGCCTCTTGCTGATCTTGGGCTGGCGCCGAACGGAAGTGTCGTCCGAAGTCTATCGCAAGAGCTGGCTGCTCAACGAGATCGTGCCCGAATTCGATACTGAAGCGCTGCGCGTTAAGCCCACCATCAGCAAAGGCGCAACCGCATACGTCCCAGTCCACTTACGCATTGCGCTTTTGGCCGGCCTCGCTGCTGCAGCTAAAGACACAATCGGCATGTTGCGCGATCTGCGGCCGGCGTGCCGACCATTCTATCTGAGGCGCTTCGACGAGCTCGCTGCCGAGGCCCTCGGCGACAGTGAAGATTTCTCAATTTAAATGTCCAAGCGCGAAAAACTCCTCCGAAATTCTCAAATAAGATGTCCAAGCCCACCGTGAACCGGGAATTTCAAACAATAAGATGTCTCCCGACATGCAGGCCCGCACGTGCTCCTATGAGCTCGCCTATCGCATGGAGACCTCGGCGCCGGAAGCGGTCGATCTCTCCAAGGAGACGGCGGCCACCAAGGCGCTCTATGGTCTCGACAATGACGCCACCAAAGACTACGGCACGGCGCTGCTGCGCGCCCGTCGTCTGGTCGAGCGCGGCGTGCGCTTCATCCAGGTCGTCTCCGGGCCTGTCGACGCCATCGCCGACGACGCCAGGAACTGGGACGCGCATAGCAAGCTCGAGGAGAACCATGGAGCGAACACGCGGGCGATCGACAAGCCGATTGCCGGGCTTCTCGCCGATCTCGCGGCGCGCGGACTATTGGATGAGACGCTCGTCGTGTGGACGTCGGAGTTCGGCCGCACCTCGTACGGCCAGAGCGGCGACGGCCGTGACCATAATCCGTGGGGCTATACGCAATGGCTCGCCGACGGCGGCTTGAAGCATGGCTTCACCTATGGTTCCACGGATGAGATCGGTCTCAAGACGGTTGAAAATCCGGTCGACACCTATGATCTGCATGCGACCGTGCTGCAGCTGCTCGGCCTCGATCATCTGAAGACGGTCTATCTGCGCGCCGGTCGCGCCGAGCGGCCAACGGTCGTCTATGGCAAGGTCGCGAGCGATATTCTCGCCTGAGTGGCGTCTGAAAGTGAGAAAGCGAGGCGCTCGATACGGCCCCTGGGTCGAGCGCCTCGTTATTTGGTTGTGATGGGGTGGACGCCCCCCGACGGCCTCGATGTGCCAGAGTGGAGGTGTTGAATCTTACTCGGGGGAGGCGTCCATGAAAAAAGTTAGCACTATCGGATTGGATCTGGCGAAGAATGTTTTTCAAGCTCATGGTGCGGATTCCTCAGGGGCCGTCATCTTCCGCAAGAAACTACGGCGAACGCAGGTGCTGGAATTCTTTGCCGCCCAATCGCCCTGCGTCGTGGCCATGGAGGCTTGCGGAGGGTCGCATTTCTGGGGCCGAGAGATCGGCAAGTTCGGGCATCGCGTAAGGTTGATTCCGCCGGCCTACGTCAAGCCGTTTGTAAAGCGTCAGAAGAACGATGCCGCCGACGCGGAAGCGATCTGCGAGGCCTCCCAGCGCCGACGATGCGGTTCGTAGCGGTAAAGCGTGAAGCAGCGCAAGGCGCGGCAGTGGTGTTCCGAACACGCGATATGCTGGTGCGCCAGCGTACGCAGATCATCAACGCTCTACGTGGCCATCTCGCCGAGTTCGGCCTGATTGTCGCCCAAGGCCCGGCGCATGTCGTCAAGCTGATTGCGGCCGTGCAGGACCCCGAGCAGCCGCTCCCGGAAGCGGCGCGTCCCATCCTCTGCGTCCTGGTCGATATGCTGAACTTGCTGGATCAACGCATAAAGCTTCTGGACATCGCGATTGCTCGACGCGCGAAGGAAGACGAAATGGCGCGTCGCCTCATGAGCATCCCAGGCGTGGGTCCGGTTATCGCGACCGCTGTAGCCGCGCTTGCGCCGCCGGCTGAAACATTCAGACGAGGTCGCGACTTTGCGGCTTGGCTCGGGCTCACGCCATTGCAACATTCCACCGGAGGGAAACAGAGGCTCGGCGCGACATCGAAGATGGGAGACCGAACGCTTCGACGTCTGCTCGTCATAGGCGCGAGTTCAGTGGTGCGGTGGGCAGCGCGAAAGGGGGCGCCCGAGGGCTCGTGGCTCGCGAGCATGATCGCACGCAAACCAGCGATGCTGGTACGCGTTGCATTGGCGAACAAAATGGCGCGCGTCATGTGGGCGCTGATGGCCAAAGGAGGGACTTACCGAGCTCCGGTCGTGGCGGCGTAAGCACGCTCGCGATCGTGGGGCGGTCGGAGGCGTAGGAGGTCAAACGGAAAGTATGGCGCAATAGTCGGCGAGATGGGATCGGGAAAACCAGTTTTGCGACACGTGCCATGAGAGCACGCGGTTGTGATTTGGACTCGGTCCGCGAACTCCCATACGGGCCCGCGGCGTGTGAAAAGTCGCATTCGAGGCCGGACACATGTCAGCACCTGACTACGCACCATGGCGATCCGAAAGATTTTTCTTGCGCTGAAGCGGGCGTCCACACATGTCGCAAATTTTGAATACGGAGGCGACGCGGCGTGTGAGAGTGACACGGCTCACGCTGCGAGGGCATAGAACTGCTGGGCTGGACGCAATTCGCCCATGGTCTGCAACTGGTACTTGCTGATCATATGCATGAGTTCGATCCCCGAGAGTGTCGCAGAGCCGATCGAAATGATTTGAAGCCCAACATGGGCCGCGTCACTCGCTTCACCGCTCGATGGTCCTGCTCGACGATATTATTGAGATATTTGATGCGGCGGATTTCGATGTCCGCTTCATGCTCCGCATTGTGGCTTTCGATCGCTGCCATGTTGGCGCCGCTCTTGAGAGATCGTGATCTTCTCCGGCTTGCCATGCTGGCCGATCGCCTTACGCAGGAAACGCAACGCGGCTTTGTGATCCCTCTTGGCGGTCAACAGAAAATCGACCGTCGCACCTGCCTTGTCGACGGCCCGATAGAGGTATTTCCAGGAGCCTTTGACTTTCTCAAAATCGTGGTGTGACCGACCCGCATGCCGAGGAGGTCCATCAGCCGTTCGGATGGCCGTCCGCCTACGCTATGCCCGAATAGGCGAACGACTCCCGCAAGGCGCGCCGTTTGTCGGCCGAACGGCGCTGCGAGCCCTGGAATGCGTTCGGCGAAGATGCGCCGCTCGCAATTTTGATTGCGGCATCGCCAGCGGGTCAAGCGAACTCGAACGTCGACTGGCGTCCCCTGCGCGGGAAGATCTCGGAGTTTTCGATGATAGGAACTATGCCGCGAATTCGACTTCAGCCCGCATGCTGGACATATTGCGTGCGCGTCGGCGCTGAGCGAGACCGCCCATTCCGCCTCCAGGCGCTCGACGGTTAGAGCCTGCAAATTTGGCGCAGGAGCCCAGCAAGTTGATGTTTTCATACCGAAAGATGCGACATCTCAAGCCAAACCGCAACAATCAGCCAATTTGCACCGAGAGTGAAGCAGACCCCGGAATGGTCAGGCGGTCACGGCGGATAGCCTGACGATCGGAGCATCGCTCAAATGGGCGATGGCTTCCAGCGTCCTGTTCGATCCCCGCGGCGCGGGACCGCGACGCCGGCACATTCGGTCAATCGAGCTTCACGAGAACCGAGGCGCCGAACGTGCGCGGCTCGAACGGCAATCCAATCGTCGCCGGCGCCGATGGGCTGCCGGGCGACCATGAGGTCACTGGCCGCTCGTCGAATATGTTCTTGCTCCAGAATGTGAGACTGTAGCGCTCGTCGTCGGTGCGCAGGCCGAAGCCGAAATTCACCAGCGCGTAGGGCTTCGCCCAATAACGGAACACCGAATGCGGGTCGGTCAGCAGCGCCTTGTCGCGCCAAGCGAGATTCGAGTAAACGAAGCCGGTGACCGGACGGTTCGCCCAGTCCCCGAGATCGCGGAAATATGATCCGAGCGGCTGTTCATAATTGAAGCCGATATTGTACGACCAGAGCGGAAGCCCCTCCCAACGCGTGTTCGTGCGCGAGAGGGTCTGCGGCGCTCTTAGCGGCCCCGTTGTCCACAGCCAATCCTCTGGCGGCGGCGCATTGTCGAAATCGAGCCAGCGCGCCTCGGTATAGGCGCCGGAGAAATTGAACCATAGGCGCTCAAACGGATTCCAGCGCCCGTCGAATTCGATGCCGCGCAGCCGCGCATGGCGTGCGTTGCCAAGATAGGTATTTCGGATCGGCTCGCCGAGACTGTTGCGAAAGCTCGAGTCGATCAGATTGGCCTGGAAATTATAGAGGTCGTTCCAATAGAGGTTCACATTGGCGATGAGGCTGCCGTCAAACCAATTGGTCTTGGCGCCGATCTCATAATCCCAGGACACCTCGGACTTGGTGAAGAGCGGCAGAAAGCCTTGGAAACTATTCCTGTCGTCAAAAACCGGAACGCCGCCCGGCCCGCCGCCGCCGCCAGCGTTAATTGCTCCCGCCTTCTCGCCACGGCCGACAAGGCCATAGACGAGAATATTCTCGCTTATTCTGTATTGCGGATTGACGATCGCGCTGAACAGATTGAAGCGTTTCGTCCGGCCACCGGTGTCGAAGAAGGTTTGGAGGCCTGCGCCTCTGATAGCCTGCAACTGCTCGGCGGGCGTGAATGGGCCGGGAAAGAGCGAATTCCAGGTGAATATCGAGCCTTCTTTGATTTCATAGCTCTCGCGCAGCCCAAGGGTCAGCGCCAGACGGTCGTCGACATGATAGGTTCCCTGCGCATATCCGGCGATATGGAAGGTGCGGGCTTTGCCTTCGCTAACAGCCCGGTCGCCGGCGGGATACAGAGCAGGGCGCCCAAACCATTTCACGGCATCGACTCCAACACGGGAGGTGCTGTGCGCCCAGGCGTCCTCATAATTCGCATAGGAGCCGAGCAGCCATTCG